>CAJWHT010000016.1 GCA_913041495.1 uncultured Desulfobacteraceae bacterium
GCCCTAGCAATATTACCCCCTCCCACCCCCTTAAACCCCCTGCCGGCGATGTGCCGGGAGGGGGTTTTCATTCTGCGGCCTTGTTGTCTGAGTTAAGATGCCTGGGCTTTGCTCCGGATGTGCTTTAGCCGTGCCGGGTCCGTTTTTCCGTCAATGATGTCCCGGACAAAGGGAAAGTATTGTCCCTGCCGGTCCGGGGAATGGGCATCTGATCCTAAGATCAGGGGAATGCCCATGGCTTCCGCCCGGCGGAGAATCCAAGGGGACGGATAGGTGTCACCGGCCTGGTGGTTGAGTCCGTTCATGTTGACTTCAAGTCGCAGGCCGTTGGTGCGGATGCTGGTCAGGGTGTCCTGGATCAGGGCCTGATACCAATCCTCTTGTTCATTAAAATATCTGTTGTCCCGGTTGTGTTTTTTAATGACGTCCATATGGCCGGCCACATCGAACCATCCGGTGGCGGCGGCTTCCCGGATCAAAGAGTAATAATGGGTGCAGAACGCCTGTATATTGTTTTGAAACAGGGTGTCAAAGGTTGTTTTAAATTCATCTTCACGGCCATTGACCATGAAGTGCCCCTGGCCTGCGACAATGCCGTGAACGGACACCAGCAGTATATCCCAGTCCATGGCGATAATGTCCCTGATCCAGTCCATATGGCGTGGAATAAATTCAATCTCCAATCCCGCAAGAATATTCAGTTCTTTGCCGCAAATTTTGCGGGCCTCATCAATCTTCCTTCGGTAATCATCCAGGCTGCGTCGCTCCATGGCATAACGGGTCTTAAAGGGCAGGGGCATATGGTCTGTGATGGCAATGGTGGTCAGGCCTTTTTCAACAGCCGATGCCGCCATTTCTTGAATGCCGGTACTGCCGTCGGAATAGGTGGAATGCATATGGCAGTCCAGGTGAAGATCTATGGTCAAATGGTCCTCCAAAGGGTTCAAGAAAGCTGATATCCTGCAGTCATACAGGATATCAGCCGGTCGTGTATACATCTATCACGGGGGTGTGAGTTCCGTATTAGCCCCATTTATTTCAGATGCATTTTCACTGGTCAGGGAATTTAATGGTTATTTTCCGCTTCCCCTTTTTTTCTTTGATGCCTACGGACAGGTCCAGGCTGGAGTCCATTATTCCCAGTGCAAGGGGCATTTTACCTTTGTCTCCCTCAATATGGGTAATGTCCCGCACCGCCTTGAATACATCCTTGCCCACGGATTTTCCGGGGGAGGGAAGTTCGGTCTCCCTGTATTCGGCAACGACGGTTACTTCGCCTTTGTCGGTCTCCTTGAGGGTAATCTTTTTCGCATTGGCGTTGACCCCGTGAAGGGCGGCAAGCGCCAGCCATTTCAGTGCCGCATCGTTTGTATCTTTATCTTGAACCAGGTCAGACATCTCTTTTAAGGGGTCTGTGCCTGAAAAACAGGCGCAAAGCTCTTGAATCTTGAGATGCAGGTTTTCTGAATCTTTCATGAATCGTCTCCTTTCGATAAAAGGTTACCCATTTAATATAATCAGGGGTGGAGGGGCTGCAATGGCCCCCTGGTGTTTTTTGGTGTTATTTCCCAGCAGCTGTTAATTTTTGCTTGACAGTCCAATTTTTTGTAAGTAAGTATCACTTACCTTGTGAAATCCCCTATTAAAGGGCTTTTCTGTAACAGACTATAACTATGAAACGTGTGCTACCAATGAAACACAGAGGCAAGACCAACCCGCCCGGCCGGATAAAAATCATGAAATCCTTTTCCAAGCTGATGGAGGAAAAGGATTTTCACTCCATCACCACCGCGGAAATCGCCAAGAATGGCGAAGTGACCGAAGGACTTATCTACAAATACTTTAAAGATAAGAAAGATTTGCTTTACCAGGTGCTCAACGAACATTTCATGGAGTTTCAGACCAAGATCGAAAGCCGTATCTCTTATGAAACCACCTGTGTGGAGCAGCTGGAGGTTATCATTTTTTCCAGTCTGGAAAGTTATGCCGAAAATCGCCTTTTTTCCAAGATGCTGCTGCTGGAAGTCAGAACGTCTCCGGCATTTTTTAACTCCGCGGCTTACGGGATGGTAAAAAAGTATGCCGCCACGATCCTTGAGATCATTCAAAAGGGGATTGAGCAAGGAGAGCTGAAAGACGACACGGATCCCTATCTGTTGAGAAAAGTGATTTTAGGGGCCATTGAACACGCCTGTCTGGGGGAGATTATCTTTGGCAGGGAACTTTCCATCGACCAGACTTCAACCGGTATTTCAGATATCATATTCAACGGGGTGAGAACATGACAGATATTGGACAGATCATCAACACAGCTTTAAGCACCGGTAAATCCAGCCTGAACGAAGACCGGGCCAAAGAAATCTTCAGACACCTTGGCATGCCTGTGGTGGCTGAAGAGAAAATCGGAGCGGGAACAGGTATGACGGATGCCGCCCTTGCTGCCGGCGAACGTATCGGTTGGCCGCTGGTACTCAAGGGGCTGGGTGAAAAAATCCTCCACAAAACCGAAGCCGGCCTGGTTCACGTGGGGATCGGCGGACCGGAAGATCTGGCTGCTGCGGTGGATGACATCAGGGCGCGTGCCGCAGATGAGTTGGAGGCACTGCTGGTTCAGCCCATGGTGAAGGGGCGACGGGAATTTGTGGCCGGTATGTTCAGGGACGCCCAGTTCGGGCCCGTGATCATGTTCGGCCTTGGGGGGATTTTTACCGAGGCCCTGGGAGATATCGTTTTTCGTATTGCCCCGTTGTCCAACGCAGATATGGACGACATGATCGACAGTCTTAAAGCCCAAAAGCTCCTGGGAGCGTTCCGGGGGGAGGCGGCCGTGGACAAGGAGGCCCTCAAGTCGGTGCTAAAGGGCCTGTCAGATCTGGCCTGTGAGTTTCCGGCCATCACCGAGATGGATGTGAATCCCTTGATCGTTCAGCCGGACGGACGCCCTGTGGCCGTGGACGGGCTTGTTATTCTGGGGGGTGACGCCAACTCAAAAGAACGGCCCGCAAGTATAGACCTCAAGGCGTTGAATGCCTGCTTCTACCCCGAATCCATTGCATTTGTCGGGGCGTCGGCGTCTCCCGGAAAATGGGGACATATGCTGCCTACAAATACCTTTGCCAGGGAGTTCGGTGGCAAGGTGTACCTGGTCAATCCCAAAGGCGGAAAGATTATGGGGCGCAAGGTGTATAAACGCTTGTCCGAAATCAAAGGGAATGTTGACCTGGCCGTGGTCACGGTGCCGGCAGACAGGGTCATGGACCTGATACCGGAAATGGCCGAGAAAAACGTACGGGGGATGCTGCTGATAACATCAGGCTTCAGGGAGGTGGGCGAAGAAGGACGGCAACTGGAAGATGCCCTGATAGAAAAGGCGAGGCAGGCCGGGATTCTGGTTCTCGGGCCCAATACCATGGGGGTCTGCAACCCCCACGCCAATTTCTACTCCACCGCGGCCAATGCCTATCCCCTTCCCGGTTCCACCGCCCTGGTCTGCCAGTCCGGAAATATGGGCACCCAGCTATTGGCCTTTGCCGAGCAGCAGGATATCGGCATCCGGGCCTTTTCGGGGTCCGGCAACGAAGCCATGGTCACCATTGAGGATTACATGGAAGCCTTTGAACGTGACGAACTAACCCGTACCGTTGTGCTTTACCTGGAAAGTGTCAAGGATGGCCGGCGGTTTTTTGAATCCGCCTCACGGGTATCGAAAAAAAAGCCGGTGGTGGTGCTCAAGGGGGGACGAACCGAAATGGGGGAAAAGGCTGCCTCGTCACACACCGGCGCCATGGCATCCGATGCCAAGGTCTTCAACTCGGCCTGCACCCAGGCCGGAATCATCCAGGTGGAGCAGCCCATGGAACTTTTGGATTTGTCCGCCGTCTTTTCATCCCTGCCCCTGCCAAAGGGAAACCGGGTGGCCATTATGACGCTTGGCGGCGGCTGGGGGGTGGTGACCACGGATCTTTGTGCTGAACACGGTCTTGAAGTACCGCAGCTTTCCGAAGAGATTGTTCACCGTTTGAACGGCATCCTGCCCGCCTACTGGAGCCACGATAATCCGGTGGATATCGTGGGGGAGGGGGACCCCAATATCCCTAAGACCTGTATGGAAGAACTGCTGAAATGGGACGGCTGCGACGCCGTTATTCATTTGGGTATTCACGGCAAACGGGTTCTGGTGAATTCAATGATCGAATCCATCCTCAAGGCTGATCCGGATACGGATAAAGCTTCCGCCGGCCTTTACAGGGATGCCCTGTTCCAGTTTGAAGAAGATTACAGCCGTTTTGTCACAGAGCTGACCGGAAAGTACGGGAAACCTGTGCTTGGGGTCAGCCTGCTCACCGACGAACTGAGCCGCACCCTGTACCGGTATGAGAATCTTGAATACAAGGGGGTGTTTTTCCCCTCTCCGGAACGGGCGGTGAAGACCCTGGCCGGTATGGTGCAATACCAGGACTGGTTGTCCAAAAGAAAAGAGTAGGTTCCGGGGGGGACTTTTATAAAACAACACCGGCAGGGCGATCACGTCCCGCCGGTGTTGTTTTTACGGGGTGCAATTAAATTTTGTGCAGTGCCAGGGGCGCTCGGCCTTCTGCTTCAAGGGCCTGGTTGGCCTGTTCCAGAAGCGGTTTGCTTGAGATAACGGCAATGCCTTTGCCGCTGTCGTCCCGGGTAAAATAGGTGGCGGCGATCTTTTGGATTTTGGCCTTGTCCAGACGGAGCAGGGCATCCTTGAAGCCCTTTCGGATATCGTCGGACAGTTTTGTGATTTCCCTGTAAAAGGCCTTCATGGCGGCAGGTCCCGGTGTCTCGGGCTTGTCGATGTCCGAGCAGACCTGGAGGATGGCTTCTTTGACGTCGGTTTCGGTGTATTTCCCGCCCACGATGAAATCACAGGCGTCTGCGTATACGTCCAGGGTTCGTTTGATATGGGGATCCCTGTAAGAGCCGAATGAAAAGATGCCTTCCTCGGTGTTGTACATGGCAAATCCGCCGTAGGCCCCGCCCTTTTCCCGGATTTCCCTGTGAAGGAAAAGGGAGCGCAAAAGTTTTGAAATCACCGATAGCCCCGGGGAGTCTTCATGGGTGATGCGGACGGTTTTAAAGGACTGTCCCACAAAGGAGACGGAGGTATTGGTATACCAGCCGTCATAGGGACGGGGGCTTTCCCAGTCAATGGCCGGGGTGTAAAAGGCCTTTTCCGTACCGTTGGTCAGGTTGTCGTGGATCTGCCGGATCCTGCCGTCTGCCTGCAACAGGGACGGGGCGGCGCCGATGACGGCGGGTTTGAAATTGTCTTTTTTCAGCAGGGATGCGGCGATGCCGGCCAATTGATTGCTCAGGGCCTCAAGGGTTGGCCCACCCTTTGCCTCGTCCATGATGCCGGCACTCAGTTTCCTTAATTGTTTGTACTGGGCAATACCGTGCCAGAGTTCGTTGATGTGGGAGGCCTTTGACAGATGCTGGGCAGACAGGGATATGGCGTACCTGTGGCCGGTGGAAACAATGGAGGATTCCATGGCGGCCTGGTATTGGAGCAGCAGGCTCTTTAACCGGTCGTAATCCTTGAATCCGAAGGCGTTTACGTATTCATCGATGAGGTTAAACAGGTTGTCGATATTCCGGTCCAGGGCCTTTCCCTGAAGGGCCAGAAAGGAATGAGATCCGCCTTCCTTGCTGAAATATGAGCCGGAAAACGGGGACATGGATATCCCGCCCGTGTAAAGGTCCATACGTTCTGCCATCTCCACATAGGAACTTTTGGCTGTACCGCTGTTGGTAAAGGCTTTACAGAAAAAAGGTGCCATGGCAAAGCTGTCAGGCGGGATCAGGCCCGCACCGATGGGGCAGGTGAAATATAGGATGTCTGAGGTGGCCTTGTCATAGGCGGCGGACAGGGAAACCCCTTCAATGGTATCCGGATGGATGATTTCGATTTCCGGGGGGACATCCTCAAGTTCCAGGGTGGGAAGGACGGAGAGGTCTTCCTCTGTCTCCTGAAGGGCCTCCAGGGCTTTGGCATCTTCTCTGATCCGGTCCAGGTCTTCCGGTGTCAGTTCGGCCAGCTTGGCGGCCAGTTCCGCCCGGGTCTCTTCAACACTTCGTTCCTCAAGACCTGCGTCCGGTTCGAGGATGAACATCAGCCGGTGAGGATTGTCCAGGAAGTATTCTTTGAGTTTTCCTTCCAGGAAGGGACCCTGGTCAATTTCTTTTTTAATCCGGTCCAGGTCGTCATCAATGTTGATGCAGGTCACGGGATCTCCCCCGTGGATAACGGCACCGGCAAAGGACAGGAGCATTTTGATGCCGTAGGGGTAGGGGGTGTTGGTAATTTCCTTCCGGTAGAATTCGATCTGGTGTATGGCCGAGTCAATGAGGTTGCGGTCTATGCCCTTTTCTGCCAGGGATTTTATGGTGGAGAATATGATCTCCTCCACCCGGGGAGCGTCCTGCTTTTTTATGTCCTTTAGACCGCAGACAAACATGGTGTCCCGGTTATCGCCGTCAAAACCTGAACCGTCCGACAGGGCCGACCCCAGGTTGCTGTCGATCAGGGCTTTGCGCAGGGGGGACGCGGAGTTGCCAAGCATTATCTGTTCCAGGATGGTAAGGCAGAGCACGTCGAACCCGGACCGGATATCCGATGTCAGCCAGGCCAGGCAGGCCTGGTATTTTTTGGACATATCTTCCGGGTCGGCATAGGCGTACGGCTTGGTCAGGGTCCGGGGGGCGTCCCACCTGGGCTGTGACGGTACCCGGGTATCCATTTCAAGGTATTCAAACCGGGATAGCACCTTGTCCTGGATATAGGCCAGGGTGTCGGCCAGGGGCAGGTTGCCGTAGGTGTAGAAAAATGCGTTGGAAGGATGGTAGTACTTGGCGTGGAATTCACGCAGTCCCTCGTGGGTCAGGTTCGGAATATCCCTGGGTTCCCCCCCTGAATTGTTTGCATAGGTGGTGTCCGGATAAAGTCCGTTGAGCAGGGCTCGTGACAACACCTGATTGGGGGAGGACATAGCCCCTTTCATTTCATTGTAAACCACCCCTTTGTATTCCAGTTCCGGCTTGCCGTTCCCAGGGTCCGTAAGCTCCATGCGGTGGCCTTCCTGCTTGAAGCTCAGGGCGTCGAGGTTTGGAAAAAACGCCGCATCCAGGTAGACATCCATCAGGTTGTAGTAGTCTTTTTCATTCTGGGTGGAAAAAGGATACATGGTCCAGTCGGATGCCGTAAACGCATTCATGAACGTGGACAGGCTCCGTTTGATCATGGAGAAAAACGGGTCCCTGACGCCGTATTTTTCCGATCCGCAGAGCACGGTGTGTTCCAAGATGTGGGCCACACCGGTGGAGTCCGTGGGGACGGTTCTGAAAAATACGCCGAAGGTGTTTTCCTTATCCGTGTTGGCAATGTGGATATGTGTGGCCCGGGTGACCTCGTGGGTCAATTCAATTAGGTCGGCGTTAATGCTGGGCAGGTGCGAGACCTGCTTTACCCGGTATCCGTGAATGGTCTGTCCGGGTGTGAATGCGTTTGTTTCCATAAGTAATTTATCCTGACTGATTTGTATGGCTGCTATAGGGTTTTGTATATCCCCCGGCTCACCCGCTGGATCTTCTCTATCTTGTCCAGTCTGAAGATGATATTTCTCAGCTTTTTGTCGTCGTAGCCTGTAGCAGCCTTGATGGTTTTGAAATTGGTGCCTTCGGGGTGGTTGCCGATAATTTCCAGCACGATGGCGGATGCGCTTTTTTTCTTTGTGGATCTCGGCTTGCCGTCCTGTTTGCCCGCCGGGGCTTTTTGGTAAATCAACTGTTCAAGCTTGTCGAGCCTTGCATGAAGGTTGCCTATATCTTCTTTGGTGGGGATATCCAGACGCTGCAATAGCATTTTGATAAAGCTTTCCCAGTTGGTGCCAAAATCGGGTTGTTCCATGGTGCATTTCTCCTTCACAGGGTTAAGATGTAAGGCCTTGTCCCAGCAGTGTCAATGGTGGAAAAAGAAAGCCATGCTGTAAAAAAATGCAGGACATCGGGCCGTTTCAAGTTTGGGGGGTGAAGCGTTTTGCCCAAGTGAAAAACTACTTAAAAATTACTTCTGAATACTTAAGAAGTCAAGTAGTAAATTGTATGAAATAGTAAAGTAAACGGATCCCTTTGGCAAACACGGCAACCGATACGGCCGGCGGTGTGCTGACCTCTATCTTTCATGGTAGAATTGATCAATTTTTCTGCACCTTTTCGTTTGCCTGTGGTATGATACACGAATGCTGCTGTATTTCTCCCCAATGCCGGGGTGAACCACGAGACAAGTTAAATAAATACGAGTCAAAAGAAGAAAGGAAAGTGGGTATGACACACCCCGGTGAGTTGTTGAAAAGAGGAAACCTTTATGCCGGAAAGGAATTGGGACAGAATTTTTTATCCAATCCCGCCACGGCACAGATGATTGTAGACCGGACCGGGATCACCCAGGATACCTTCGTTCTTGAGATCGGGCCAGGCTTGGGGGCGCTGACCGTTCCGCTCGCCAAATCCGCCGCCCGGGTGGTGGCTGTGGAAAAGGACCGGCGGCTGATTCCTTTTTTAGAGGCCGAACTTGCCGAGGCCGGCGTGGACAATGTCACCATCATCAATGCAAATATCCTGAAAACGGATATCGGTGAAATTGCCGGGGAAGACCGCCTGACGGTGATGGGCAATTTGCCTTACAATATTTCCTCCCAGATTCTTTTCCAGCTGGTGAAAGCCCGATCTGTCGTGGATGCCGCGTTTCTCATGTTTCAAAAGGAGCTTGCGGTGCGTCTGATGGCTGAACCCGGCGGCAGGGATTTTTCCAGGCTGTCGGCGGTGGTGCAGTATGCCGCAAGGATCAGCCATCTCGCCGAGATCCGTCCCAACAGCTTTTTCCCCCGGCCGGATGTGGACTCCACCGTTCTGCGGTTTGATTTCTTCGATGACCAGGGATTTGGCCCGGAAAAGGAAGACCTGCTTTTTGCAATTATCAAGGCGGCGTTTTCAAAGCGGAGAAAAACATTGAAAAATTCCATGTCCGGTGGTGAACTGGGGCTGAAGAAATCTGAGGCCGGCCAGATCCTTACGGCTGCCGGAATTGATCCGGTAAGACGGGCGGAAACCCTGTCCATCAATGAGTTTACCGCTCTGGGTGAAGCGGCCTGGCAACTGATGAGGCAATGACCATGATCGATGCCATGTTCTCCATAGGCCACCTGATTGACATTGTAAGGAACGGCGGCTCCGTCCAGACCGGGGTGGATGTCTACGACCGGGACGGGACATTGCTGTTGGCAGGAGACGTGGTGGTTGACCAGGTGAAACCCCTTGAGATCATAAAACGGAACGGTTTGAGATCCGTGCCCGTTGCCCCCGGCGGAGGGCTCTTCGATCAAGGCGGGAACCGGATCCAGGCGGCGGGAGAAGACGGCCGGACCCTTCCGGAAACCGAAGGGGTAAAGGGAGGGGCCATGGAAACGGAGAGTCATCAGGCAGAGGCGGATATCACCCGCCGTCTCCAGGAAATCCAGGATATCCGCAATGAAACCGCTCTCAAGTACACCCAGGCAAAAGCATGTCTGAAAAACGCCTTAAACCAGGTCCGGGAAACCAACGGGGAATTTGATGCCGGGGAGGTGGCCGACCAGGTGAGGAAACTTGTGGCATTTTCCCTGGGGGCGGACAATCCCTTTTCCTATATGGGCAGGGAGTTGTTCTTCTACGATGACTATCTTTACAGCCATGCGGTCAATGTCTGCGCCATGGGCACTGCCGTGCTGCACAATTTCAACCGGGTGTTTTCCAAAAGTATTGAGAAGACACTGTGGGCTGAGCCGGCCGGTGAAAGTGCCCATACGCCACCCAAGTTCTCCTATTACTATCCGGATGACATGGCCGAGATGTCCCTAGGGTTTTTCATCTTTGATATGGGCAAAGCCCTGGTCCCGGAAAGCCTTTTGAACAAGACATCAAAACTGAGCCGGGATGATCTTGCGATGATCCGGCGGCACTCCTACGAGTTCGGTTCGCAGATCCTGGACAAGAATCGGATGGCCAATTCGGTGCTTTCCAGTATTGTCCGGTACCATCACGGCCCCATGTACGAAGGGGAGGCAAATTGCTATCCCCGGGATAAGCAGGTGGCAGACATTCCTGCCTATGTGCGGATCTGCAAACTCATGGACAGCTATGATGCCATGATTTCCAAACGCAGTTACCGGGATGCCCAAAATCAGGTGACCGCCGTCACCGAGCTTTTCCGCACCTACGTGAAAAAAGATCCCATGCTCCAGCTGATTCTCCATGCCTTTGTTTCCAGTATCGGTCTCCATCCCCCGGGAAGTATCGTCTATCTTAAAAACGGACAGATGGCCTACGTCCTTGAAAGCCGCGGCCCCATTGTTCTGGCCTTTACCGATACAGACCTTGCCCCGTTGAACGCCCAGCCCGATCCCATGGACCTGGGCCGCATGGGGCCTGAGTACCAGGTGGACGGCGACCGGAGCGTCCAGACCCCGAAAGAAGTATTTGACCGGTTGCCCCAGTTCATCAAAACAATTGCCATGCCAGGTTGACCGCCGCCCCGGATGTTTCGGGCCGATATCACAGGAGAACAGATATCACAGACGAACAGATGATAGCAGGTAAATCCATTGCCCATTGGGTGGAAGCATATCCCGTGCTGAATCCGGTGATCCGCCAAAAGGAAGTGTTCTGGTCCAATCCCGCCTATCGTGAATTTCAAACCGCCGGCAGGAAGATCCCCCTGACACCGGATGATATCCGTGAGGCAGAGGCACGCCTGCAGCGGTTTGCACCCTGTATCCGGCGGCTGTTTCCGGATACGGAGGAAACAGCCGGGATTATTGAATCCCCCCTGAAACGCATCGATGCGGCCAAGGACGCGTTGGCCGAAAGCATGGGGACCTTGCTTCCCGGCACTCTATTACTCAAGTGCGACAGCCACCTGGCGGTCGCAGGCTCCATCAAGGCCCGGGGCGGGATTTACGAGGTTCTCAAACATGCCGAGGATCTTGCCCTCAGCAACGGTCTGCTGGGGGTAACAGATGACTATGCCGTCCTGGACAGTGACCGGTTCCGCAGGTTTTTTGGCCGGTTTTCCATTGCCGTCGGCTCCACCGGAAATCTCGGGCTGAGCATCGGCATTATGAGCGCCGCCCTGGGGTTTAAGGTCTTTGTTCACATGTCTGCGGATGCAAAGTCATGGAAAAAGGAGCTGCTCCGTCAAAAGGGTGCTGTGGTCATCGAATACGAGGATGATTACAGCCGCGCCGTGAAAGAGGGCCGGTGCCAGGCAGATGCAGATCCGAACATGCACTTCATCGATGACGAGCATTCCACCGATCTTTTTTTAGGGTATGCCACGGCTGCCTTACGATTGAAAAATCAATTGGATGATCTGGCCATCCGGGTGGATGCCCACCACCCTCTTTTCGTTTACCTGCCCTGCGGCGTGGGAGGCAGCCCCGGTGGCATTACTTTCGGCCTGAAACAGATTTTCGGTGATGATGTCCATTGCTTTTTTGCCGAGCCCACGGCTTCGCCCTGCATGCTCCTGGGACTGGTCACGGGCCTCCATGACCGGGTCAGTGTCCGGGATTTCGGTCTGGACAATATCACCGATGCCGACGGCCTGGCCTGCCCAAGCCCCTCCGGATTTGTGGGCAACGCGCTGTCGGAGACCATTTCCGGGCTGTACACCGTCCGGGATCAGCGGTTGTACGATATGCTCCGGATGATTGCCGACCACGAAGGCATCTTTTTGGAACCGTCCGCCCTGGCAGGAGTACCGGGTGGGTTCTTTCTGAACGGCAGTGAAGAAGGAAGGGCCTATATCCGGCAGCAGGGGCTGAATGCGGTGATGGCCGATGCCGTTCACATTGCCTGGGCCACCGGCGGCAGTATGGTGCCCGAAGCGGTGATGGACACGTATTATGCCAAGGGAAGTTGAATTTGACATCAGTTGTGCTTTTGTTTAAAACTAACCTGGAAAAGAATCAATATCAGATTCAGCCTGGCCGGACCAACCGACGTTGGGTCTGCCCAGGCTGAATCCATTAATATACCGAAAGGAAAAGACCAATGATCAGAGTGAACGAACATTACAATAAACTTCAGGCCTCCTACCTGTTCTCGGATATTGCCAAGCGGGTAAACGAATTCCAGGCACAAAATCCGGATGCGGATGTGATCCGCCTGGGGATCGGGGACGTGACCCGGGCGCTGGCCCCTGCCGTCGTGGAGGGGTTCCGCAAAGGGGTGGATGAAATGGCTGCCGATGCCACCTTCCGGGGGTACGGACCGGAACAGGGGTATGATTTTTTAAGAGAAGCCATTGCCGCCAACGATTTCCAGGCCCGGGGGGCTGATATTGCAGCGGACGAAATCTTTGTCTCAGACGGGGCGAAATGTGATTCCGGAAACTTCCAGGAACTCTTTGCCCAGGATATTAAAATTGCCATTCCTGACCCGGTATATCCGGTATACCTGGACACCAACGTCATGGCCGGCCGGACCGGCGCCTATGCAGACGGCCGGTATCAGGGTATCGTCTATATGGATTGCCTCAAGGAAAACGGTTTTATGCCGGCGCTGCCCGAAGAACCGGTTGACCTGATTTATCTGTGCTTCCCCAACAACCCCACCGGTGCCACCGCCACCAAAGAGGAGCTGAAGGTGTGGGTGGACTATGCCAGGGAGAACAAGGCGCTGATCCTCTTCGATGCCGCCTATGAATCCTTTATCCGGGACGAAAGCCTTCCCAGGAGCATCTATGAGGTGGAAGGGGCCAGGGAAGTGGCCGTGGAATTCAGAAGCTTCTCCAAGACAGCCGGGTTCACCGGTACCCGCTGCGGGTTCACCGTGGTGCCCAAAGACTGCAAGGTCTATACTGAGGACGGCAGCACCGCCTCCCTTCATGCCATGTGGAACCGCCGGCACACCACCAAGTTCAACGGGGTTTCCTACCCGGTACAGAAAGCGGCAGAAGCGGTTTACTCGGAAGCCGGTAAGGTTCAGGTTAAAGCGTATATCGACGCTTACCTGGCCAATGCCGCCATCGTCCGCGACACCATGACGGAACTGGGATTTGACCATGTGGGCGGGGAAAATTCTCCTTACATCTGGATTGACGGCAAGGGAAGGGACTCCTGGGAGTTCTTTGATCTTCTGCTGAACAAGGCCTCTGTGGTCTGTACCCCGGGCGGCGGTTTCGGGCGCTGCGGCCGGGAATACATCCGTATTTCCGCCTTCAACAGCCTTGAAAATGTGAAGACCGCCATGGCACGGGTGAAAGACGCTCTGAAATGAGCCATTTCTTCAATGTAAAAACCCTACAGGAGGTGTTGGCCCTGGCCGACACCTTTTCTCCTGTGGCAAAAGAATCCGTGGCCACGGAAAAGGCATTGTTTCGGGTGCTGTCCGAGGATCTTAAGGCGCGGGAAGACCTGCCCGGATTCAGCCGGGCCACCATGGACGGCTATGCCGTGGCCGCCGCATCCACCTTCGGCGCATCGGAGTCGTCACCTGCCTGGCTGACCATCGCCGGCAGTATTGCCATGGGGGAGGTTCCGGCCTTTGAGATCACCCAGGGACAAGCCGCCCGCATCGCCACCGGCGGCATGCTGCCCAAAGGGGCGGATGCCGTGGTCATGATCGAGCATACCGAAGCGGTTGATGAGCTCTCCGTAGAGATTTACAAAAGTGTCGCACCGCTCCAGCACGTGATTGAGCCCACCGAAGATTTTGAGAAGGCGGCTGTGGTGCTGGAAAAGGGCCGGCTGCTCCGCCCCCAGGAAGCAGGGCTTGCCTCAGGCCTCGGATACCCGGAACTGCCGGTATACCGGGTGCCGAAAGTGGGGATTATTTCCACAGGGGATGAGGTGATTCCGGTTGACGGAACACCGGGGCCGGGGAAAATCCGGGATATCAACTCCACCTCCCTGTCCGGTCTCGTGGAAGAGGCCAACGGGACCGCCGTCCGGTACGGTATTGTAAAAGATGATCCGGCCGAGCTGAAAAGAACCATTGAAGATGCCCTGCACGACACCGACATGGTTCTGATTTCCGGGGGCAGTTCCGTGGGAACCAGGGATTATACGGTGGAGGTCCTTTCCGGGTTGCCGGATACGGAGATTCTGGTTCACGGCATGTCCGTGAGTCCGGGCAAACCCACTATTCTGGCCAGGTCCTCCGGCAAACCTGTGTGGGGACTGCCGGGTCAGGTGGTATCGGCCATGGTGGTGCTCAAAATTGCTGTAATTCCGTTTTTAAACCGCCTGCAGGGTATGACCCGGCCGGTGAGGCAGATTCGCGTACCGGCAGTGCTGTCACGCAATGTGGCCTCTGCCCAGGGGCGTCGGGATTTCATGCGGGTCAGCCTGCATCAGGGCGACGACGGACTTGAAGCCCGGCCGGTGCTGGGAAAATCCGGCCTCATCCGGACCATGGTCCATGCCGACGGCCTCCTTGACATCGGTGAACATGTGGAAGGGCTTGAAAAGGGCCACCGGGTGAATGTCATTCTTCTTTAACCAACGGCCATGGGCCGCCCAGGAATGTCATTCGGTGAGTCCACAACAAACTATGAAAGATTGCGACTATTTGTGTGCTTCTTTCATATAAAAACCCTAAAGGGTATCGCTGATATAGATTATGAAAACCAAGCGAAATATCTATCTTGATATGAAAAGCATAGAAGAGGCAAAAGAATGCCTTTTCCATCAATTCGGCAACCATAAAACCCTTGCAAAAACCATTGACGTGGTGGATGCCAGGGGACGGGTGCTGGCCGAACCGGCCTTTGCCGCCATTTCTTCGCCCAACTTCCATGCCGCCGCCATGGACGGTATTGCCGTTGATGCGGCAGCCACCTTTGGTGCCAGTGAAGAGGCTCCCAGGCAACTTATTATCGGTGAGTCCGCTTTCTGGGTGAATACCGGGCATGCCCTGCCCGAAGGGACCGACGCCGTCATCATGATTGAACATCTGAACATGATTGATGATACGGTCCTGGAGATTGAGGCCCCGGCATTTCCCTGGCAGTACGTCAGAAAAATGGGGGAGGATATCGTGGCCACCCAGCTTCTGTTTCCCAGGGACCAGCGAATAAACGCTTATGCCATGGGGGCATTGTTGTCCGGCGGGGTGTTCCGGGTGTCTGTCCGGAAACGTCCCCGGGTGATGATCATTCCCACCGGTTCCGAACTCAAGCAATGGCAGGATGTCAGCCCCGAAACCATGGTGCCCGGCGATGTCGTCGAATCAAACTCCACGGTGCTCGGTGCGCTGTGCCGGGACAACGGTGCCCAATTCAAGGTCCACGCCATGCTCCGGGATGATCTTGGAACCATTCAAAAGGCGGTTTCAGATGCTGTTTCAGACGGCTACGACATGGTTATGATCATCGGCGGTTCATCTGCCGGCTCCGAAGATTTTGCCAAACCCGTGATTACCTCTTTGGGGGAACTATACGTCCATGGGGTGACCATGATGCCGGGCAAACCCATGATGTTCGGCCGGGTGGTAAATACACCGGTGTTCGGCATCCCCGGGTATCCGGTTTCCGCCATTGTGGCCTTTGAACAATTTGCAGGTCCCCTGCTGCGGCACATGCAGCATCTGCCGGTAAAAGAACCGGTGACGGCCCATGTGACTCCTGCCCGGAAGGTGGCTTCAAAATTGGGGCAAGAAGAGTTCCTCCGGGTGAAAATCGGTTCGGTGGACGGCCGTCTTATCTCTTCCCAGTTGCCCAGGGGGTCGGGCAGCATCACCACCCTTACGGAGGCGGACGGCATTATTCGCATCCCGCGTCATGTAGAAGGTATTTCCGGGGACCAAGCCGTCCGGGCCGAGTTGTTACGGCCGCTGTCCGCCATTGAGGAAACCGTCGTGATTACCGGCAGCCACGATAATACGCTGGATCTTCTGGCGGACCAGGTGCGCAAGGAAAATCCCGAGACCAGCATTTCCTCGAGCCATGTGGGCAGTATGGGGGGGCTGATGGCTATCAAGAAAGGGGCCTGCCACATGGCGGGCAGTCATCTTCTGGATGCGGAGGACGGCAGCTATAATATCTCCTATGTGGAAAAATACCTGGCCGGTATACCGGTGCGGGTGGTGAACCTGGTCATGCGGGAGCAGGGGTTGATCCTGCCCAAGGGAAATCCGGACGGGATATCCGGGCTTGAGGACCTGGCCGGAAAGGGACTTGCCTTTATCAACCGCCAGCCAGGCTCCGGCACCCGGATTTTGCTGGACTATAAGCTGAATGAATTGGGCATATCGCCCTCGGATATCCCCGGGTATGAAAACGACGAATATACCCATATGTCCGTGGCGGCAGCCGTGCTCTCAGGGCGTGCCAGCGCAGGCCTTGGTATCAAGGCGGCTGCCCTGGCCCTGAATCTTGATTTTCTGCCGGTGGTGACCGAATCTTACGACCTGGTGATTCCCGAAGCGTATTACAACACCCGAAAGGTACGAACCCTCCTTCATACCGTAAGAAGCGATGCCTTCAAGCAGCGGGTGATGGCCCTGGGTGGCTATGGGGTGGAAAAAACCGGGGAGGTCCTTTTTACCACCGGTGCATAATTCTTCCTTTTACCCGGATATGGCGCTTGGGTCATATCCGGGTATTTCTTTTGTGCTAGCCGCCTTCTAATGGCTTCATAATACGGCGTTAACCCTTGTCAGCTAAACATATGCCTGTATTTTTCCTAATTTATAAAAATCAGGAGGCAATTACAGGAAATGACACAAGTAGCGACCCATTCGTCTTCGGAACGGTATATCCCTGCGAAAAATGAGCCCTACATGAGTGATGGTCAGATCTCCTATTTCCGGGAAAAACTGACCGGCAGAAAAGCCGAACTGAAGGCAAAAATTGCAAAAATCATCCGGAATATCAAAACCCTGGAAAACGTCCAGGCCGACATCCTTGACCGCAGTAATTCCTACATTGGCCTTGAGCTTGAGGTTAAAAGCTTTGAGCGGTATTCAAACATGCTGGATCAGGTGGAGCGTGCCCTTGAGCGAATTGATGAAGGCAGTTTCGGATATTGTGAACTCACCGGCAGTGAAATCGGGTTAAGACGCCTGGAGGCCATTCCTTTCGCCACCATGTCCATAGCGGCCCTGGAAGAATTTGAATCAAGCCAGAACCCCATCTACGCCCCCCGGCGGCCCCTTTATTCTTAACGCATTCATATTCCACAGCACCTTAAAGACATCAAATAAAAAAGGGCCTGCACCGAGTGGTGCAGGCCCTTTTGCGATAGCTTAATAAATATCGTATTCAGCTAATCGAACATCCTTTTCTTTAGTACCTTTTTAGTACCTTTTTAGTACGGATGAATCTCAACACGTCTGTTCAGGGCGCGTCCGAATTCGGTACCGTTCAGGGCAACCGGGTTCGAATAGCCGTAGCCTGTCGTCGCCATTCTGTTTCTCAGGATACCTTTGGAAACCAGGTAGTCTGCAACGGCATTGGCACGTCTCATGGACAGGCCCATGTTGTATTCTTTAGAGCCTATGTTATCGGTATGACCCTGGAGTTCAACGCTCATGGCAGGGTTCTTTTCCAGTATGACAACCACTTCGTCAAGCAGGGGATAGGCTTCGGGTTTGATGACGGATTTGTCAAAGTCAAACAGGACGTTATCCAGGCTCCAGCAACCAACGGCATTCACTTTGGCGCCAACCGGGGTATTGGGACACTGGTCGTATTCGTCATAGACACCGTCTCCGTCCGTATCTTTCATGGCCATTTTTTTCTTCATGGGAGCGGCAGCTTTTTCCAGGAACACTTTTTCAACAAAGGTGGCCATGGCATCACCGCTTAAAAGGTCGTCCGCATTGGTGAGGAAACCGCAGTTGCCGATTCTGGCCACTTCACTGAGAAACGCAAGACCCTCGGGGGCATTGCCCACCTGGATGGGATAGAAGCAGATGGAAGACCCGTACTTGTCTTTGAGACCCTGGATCATGGGAAGCTTCTGATCCATGTCGAGACCGTCGGAGATGATGATAACGGCATTGTGTACGCCCGAAAGCCCTTCAAGGTCTTTGCCCACAGCATCCATGGCTGTTCCCAGGGGGCTGTAACCGCCGGGTGCGGTTACGTTGGCAAGGCCCTTGGACAGGTCTGCGGTGTTATAATTGGCCATGCCGTACTGCAATACGGTCAGTTCCTTGGATACTGCGGGGGCGTGACCGAAAGATCTTAAGCCGGCCATCTGTCCCATTTCAGGAATGGTCATATTCAGGCGTTCGGCAATGGCTTTGCCCCTGACAAATTTGGAGTTGCCCATGTAGTCGTGGCGCATGGAGCTGGATGCGTCAAGGACAATGGAGAAGTTGTCCACCTTGGATTTGTACATGGCTGTATCAAACTGGGTGGCGTTAAATGCGGGTAATTCCACGGGGGCCTTGGTTGCACATCCAAAAAGGAAAAGGAAGGCAAGCAAGGACAATAAACTCTGGACGAAAATTTTCTTGTTCATTTTCTCTCCTTTGCAATGTTTAAGGTATCACCTTGGATCGGTCGGGTGTCAGACAATAAATTACTTGAAGCTTTAGACAAATATACTGGCTCATACTACCGTAGAAAACCGTTGAAATCAACTATTCTTTTATCCGGTCATATGCCAGTTTAAAGCGGTTTTGAAACTTGTGTGGCCCCCGGACCGGTGCTGCTTTGCCATAGATCCCGTATTTCTACATTATTGCCGTAAATGGTAAGTATTATTTTTCCAGGGTCAAGACCGGTGGGCCGGATTTAATTCTACCCGTTTGGTAGTAAAATTGTCTGGTACTTTGTATGCCGTATTATTTGAGATTTCGCCGCGTGTTGCAGTAGGGGCGATTTTTCGTCTCTTTGGCACGGTGGTGTGGCCCACTTGTAGTGATGTAACACAGATGCCGGGTATAATCCGGCCGGAGCAGTCGCTGTTCCTATTGGTTTTCCCGGGGAAAAAAGAGGGCAATCTGCAGGCCGGTTCCGTCAGCGGTGCCGGCCATGGCTTTACCCCCGTGGTCTTCCACGATTTTTTGGACCGCGGTCAATCCCAGGCCGGATCCCGGGTGCCCCAATTGTTTTTTTGCATAAAAGGGGGCGAATATCTGGGACAGGTCTTTTCTTTGGATAGGTTTGCCATTATCCCGGAATATCATGGCAACCCTGCTTTCTTCCTGGTCCGTGAGATTGTGGGAGGCCACGATGATTTCTGCCCGGCTGCTTTCCCTGATCCGGGCGGATAGATGGGCCAGCAGGGTGGTAATAAGCTTGGTCAGCAGGATTTCACTGATGCGGATCATGCCGGCCTGCCCGTCCGTTTCCAGAGAGAATTGCATATGGGGATGCTCGTATCTGAACCTTGCGTGGGTACTGCTTGAAAAATAGGTCCGAAGGACATCAACAGGATCGAGACTTGGGGGCTCATAGGACTTGGGCCGGGCCAGCAGGAGAAAATCCTGCACCATGTCCGATGCCAGAACGCCGGACTCATGCATGAATGAGATAGGGGTATGCAGGGGACTGTCCTTGTCCAGTTGCATTAAAACCAATTCCGGGTAGGATACCAAACCTGTGAGGATGTTGTTCAGGTCATGGGCCAGTTGCCCGGCCATTTCTCCGATCTTTTCCTGCTCTGTTTTTCCGGATGTCACCGCAGCCGTCTGATAGGCCAGGGCGCCGGCAAGGCAGTGCAGAGCATGGATCTGGTCTGATGAAAATGTCCGGGGCCGGCTGTCGGCCACCCAGAGAATGCCCGCGTGTTTACCGTTGTTCCGGATAACCGCACCCAAAAGGGCGTTCACCCCGAATCGTCCGGCAAGAGAATCTGTCAGGGCGAGACCTGCATCATTATCATCAAAAACAATGAGTTCTTCATCCCGTGGAATTTGGGTAAAACAGTTCTTTGTGGATAAAAAGGCCCGGGCCAGTTCCCGGGGGAGCCTGCAGGATGATTTGATCACCGGTGTTTCGCCGCCGGTATCAATGAACGTTGAAAATACGCCGCCGATAACCGCCAGGGCTCTTTGGACAATGATGTCGATGTTTTTGTCAGGATCCGGTCCTAAAAAATGGAAAATCTCGGCCGTCCGGGCAGAAGGATTATCCGCTCCGTCCGCAGGTGTGTACGGTTGGTCTGTTGTCACCCCGGCAATCATCATAGTTTTTTTTATTGTGAAACACCTTTAAGTTCAAGCTTTTTTTTAAAATCTTGCATTTTGAAGCCAACAATTATATACGAGTGCGAGGCTGGCCTTGGGCGGCCGAATCTTAAAAATGCAAGCGACCAAATCTTAAAATTGCTGAAATTGAAAGAGTACAATACATGGAAATCTATCAGGGGATAGTTTTGGGCATCCTCCAAGGACTGACCGAATTTTTGCCGGTCAGCAGTTCCGGCCACCTTGTTCTGGGACAACTCTATTTCGGTATGACCGAAGCCAATCTGGTGTTTGACGTTTCTGTACACATGGGGACCCTTGCTGCGGTATTGGTGGTCTATTTCAGGGATATCACGGGCATCCTGGGATCTTTATTCCGGTTTGGCGCCCGAAACACCACTGAATCCGATGGTGAAAACCTGACCATCGCCTGGTGTATTATCGTGGGGTCAGTGCCAACTGCGCTGATCGGATTCGGTCTAAAACAGTTTGAACACATCTTGTTCACCTCATCTTTTTTGGTGGGATGCATGCTGCTGCTCACCGGCACCTTGCTCTGGATTTCCAGACGGTTTTATAAGGGGGAAGCAGGGGCTGCCGGCAAAGAAAATGGAAATAAAGAAAACCCCGCTGCGAACGGGCTGACTTTCAGCCGGGCGGTGATCATCGGACTTGTCCAGGGCTGTGCCGTTATTCCGGGGATTTCCAGGTCCGGCTCCACCATTGCTGCGGGAATGTTCTGCGGGCTGGACAGAACCCGGGCGGCCAAGTTTTCTTTCCTTTTGTCCATCCCTGCCATTTGCGGTGCACAGATAATCAGCGTAAAAGATGTGTTAGAGACCGGCGGGTTAATTGACCCGGCCACCATTTATGGTACAATCGTTTCGTTTATTGTCGGCCTTGTGGCATTAAAGCTGCTGCTGAAACTCGTTCATCGGGGCAAGTTTCACCTCTTTGCTCCCTATTGCTGGCTGGCAGGAATTTTGGCCTTACTATCGAATTTTGTATAAGGAGGATCCATGCATCCCGGTATTTTCAGAGAGTATGACATCCGCGGTATTGCCGGAGAAGAGATAACCGAATCTGACGCCGTTTCCATCGGACAGGCATACGGCACCCTGTTGAGCCAGCACGGCAGAAAGAACGTATCCGTGGGCCGGGATTGCCGGCAGACATCTGATGCCTTTGCCGCAGCCTTTATCAAGGGCATACTGACCACAGGCTGTGATGTGGTGGATATCGGGGTCTGTCCCACACCGGTATTATACTTTTCCATTCATCACCTGGAACTGGAAGGCGGGGCCATGGTCACGGCCAGCCACAATCCGCCGGAGTACAACGGTTTTAAACTCATGAGCGGTATGGATTCCATTCACAGCCAGGGGCTTCAGGATATCCGGAAAATAATCGATGCCGGAGCCTTTGCCACGGGTGAGGGTAAACTCACGCAATCCGATGTCATGACCCCTTACCGGGCCATGATTCTGGACAATATCTCCCTGTCCAAAAAAATTCGCTTAGGTGTTGATGCCGGCAACGGCACAGGCGGGCTTACCGCCCTTCCGATTTTAAAAGACCTGGGGTGCGAAGTCCACGACATCTATTGCGATCTGGACGGCACCTTCCCCAACCACGAGGCCGACCCCACCCAGAAGAAAAACCTCACCGATCTCATTGCCCTGGTTCAAAAGGAAAACCTGGATCTTGGTGTGGGGTACGACGGAGATGCAGACCGCATCGGCGTGGTGGACCGTCACGGCAACGTGATTTACGGGGATCAGCTCATGGTCATTTTTGCCCGGGAAATTCTTACACGAAAGCCGGGGGCCACCTTTATTTCCGAAGTCAAATGCTCCATGGTCATGTACGACGACATCAGAAAACAGGGGGGCAATGCCATCATGTGGCGGACCGGCCACTCCCTGATCAAGAAAAAGATGAAAGAAGAAAACGCTGCCCTGGCCGGAGAGATGAGCGGCCACATGTTTTTCAAGGACCGTTATTACGGCTTTGACGATGCCCTTTACGCCACCTGCCGCCTCCTGGAGATCATGGCGGATACGGGGCGTGGTGTGGATGAACTCATTCAAGATCTGCCCAAAACCTTTACCACGCCGGAAATCCGGGTGGAGTGCCCCGATGCGGTTAAATTTGACGTGGTGACCAAGATCGTTGCCCTGTACAAATCACGGCAGGAGGTCATCGATATTGACGGCATGCGGGCGCTGTATGATGACGGATGGGGCCTTGTCAGGGCGTCAAATACCCAGCCGGCCCTGGTGCTTCGGTTTGAAGCCCTCACCGAATCCCGTCTGGAAGAGATCCGGACCCAGATCGAAACCGACCTGAAAAAAATTATAGAGGAGACAGAATAGGCACGGGGGCGTATGTCCCCGTGTTGTGATATATTTATGCAGTTATCCCCTCCCCAGCAAGACGCTGTTAATCATACCGGCTCCCCGGCCCTTGTGGTGGCGGGAGCCGGTTCCGGTAAAACCCGTACCCTCACCGCCAAATTTTCCCACCTCACCGCCATCGGCCACGATCCCAGGCGGATTCTGGCCATAACCTTCACCAATAAGGCGGCCCAGGAAATGAAGTCCCGGCTCATGGAAATGACAGGTCTTCCCGAGCACAGTTTCGAATGGGTGCGGACCTATCATTCCGCCTGCCTGATGATCCTGAAAACGCATTGTCAGGTCATGGGCTATACCCCGCCGGTCCAGGTGTTCACCGTTTACCAGCAGGACAAGCTGGTAAAGGAACTCTGTGTCCAGAACAATATTGAGAAAAAATATGCCAACCGGATTCTGAGTACCATTTCACGGGCGAAAAACGACGGTAATCCGGACCGTTACTTTGACCGCCACCCCGGATTTTACAACATCCGCCTGTCGGACATCTATGCCCAGTACGAAGAGCGCCTGGCCCAGATGAACTGCGTGGATTTTGACAATATTCTGCTCAAGGCCCGGGACCTGCTCCGGGACAACGCGGATATCCGGCAGTATTATAGGGATTATTTTTCTTTTATTCTGGTGGACGAGTACCAGGACACCAACAATATCCAGGAAGAGCTGACGTCTCTTTTGCTTGGCAGTCACAGAAACCTGTTTTGCGTGGGGGACGACTGGCAGTCGGTTTACGGATTCCGGGGGTCCAATGTGGACCATTTCATCGGATTCCCGGACAAGTACCGGGATGCCAAGATTTTCAGGCTGGAGGAAAATTACCGGTCTGCGGACGAGATCGTCCAGGCCGCCAACGACATGATCGACTACAATCCGGACAAGATTGAAAAACGCTGCTTCTCCCGGAAGAAGGGCGGTGTGGTGGAAATTTACGATTTCATGTCCGATGCCCATGAGGCGGAGTGGGTGGCCAAACGGATTAAAGGTCTGAACAAATCGGGCCAGGGCATCCCCTACGATAAAATGGCCGTGGTCTACCGGACCAAGTTCTGTTCCCTGCCCTTTGAAAAGATTTTCAGGGCATTCAGAGTGCCCTACCGGCTGATGGGATCCCAGGGCTTTTTCGAACGAATGGAGATCCTGGATATCAACTCGTATCTGAGCGCCTCTTATTTTCCCAATGACGACCTTTCCTTTGAAAGGATCGTAAATACGCCCAAGCGGGGTATCGGCCCTTCCATGATAAAGAAAATCTCGGCCATGCGCACGGATGGCAGAAGTCTTCAGGCCGCCGCCCGGGTGATGGTCAAAGAACGCGTGCTCACCCCCAAAGTCCATGAGAACCTGTCACAGGTGCTGTCCATTCTGGATGCCATCCATGATATGCCCCCGGCCATGGCCATGGAAACCGTTATCGACAGGTCCGGGTATTACGATCATCTGGAAAAGATCACCAAAACCCCGGCGGAGTTCATTTCCAAGAAAGAAAATATTGAACAGCTCATCTATACGGCCAGGTCAAAGGATACCATGCTTGAGTACCTGGAAGAGGCCGCCCTGATCCGTGAAGACAAGGACGAGGATGATGAGATGGATGAAAACGGGGTCGCTCTGCTCACCATCCATTCGGCAAAAGGGCTTGAGTTTGACACCGTATTCATCGTGGGATGCGAGGAACGGCTCTTTCCCCATTGGCGGTCCATGGACGAGGGGGAAAAGGCCTTGTCCGAGGAACGCCGTCTCATGTATGTGGCCATGACCCGGGCTGAACGCTTTCTCTACCTGAGCCATGCCAATTACCGCAAAGGTGAATTTTCCACCCGGAGCCGTTTCATTGATAATATAAAGGAATGCCTGTCCTGACAGGGGGCAAGGCTGCCCATGGATATTTTTTACGCCATAAAGGAGCCGGTGTCCCAGGCGTTTGCCCGGATAATACGACAGGGACATCGGATCATCCCTGCGGCTCAGAAGGGGATATTCATTACCCTGTTTTTTATTATTTTTGCCACGGTGGCCGGCGTGGGTATCGTGGTTCCCCTGTTGCCTATCTATGCCCACGACCTGGGGGCGGCCGGCATCTACGTGGCCATGATTTTCGGTGCTTTTTCCATCTCCAGGACATTTCTTTTGCCCCTGTTCGGAAGGCTCTCGGATCATAAGGGGCGCAAACCGTTTATTGCGGGCGGACTGCTCACCTATGTGCTGGTGTCCCTGGCATTTGTCTGGTCCACCAGCGTGAACCAGTTGATTTTCATACGGTTCATCCAGGGGGCCGGATCCGCCATGATCATGCCCGTTGTCCAGGCCTACGTGGGAGAGATTTCTCCGGAGGGGACGGAAGGGTATTCCATGGGCCTGTTCAACCTGTCCATGTTTCTGAGCCTCTCTTTAGGGCCTTTGCTGGGGGGCGCCATTTTGGATGCGTGGTCCATGGACGGTGCCTTTATCTGCATGGCAGGACTGTCCGCAGCCGGCCTGATTCTCTGCCTGAAGTACCTGCCGCCCCTGTCTGAGGAACGCATCAATACCCGTGACCGTGAGCCTGTGTCCTTGAAAGACATCATACGGGATTGGGACCTCATCGGGCTGGTTGTCTTCCGCTATGCCTACACGGCCTGTATCGGTGTGATCTGGTGTTTTTTGCCCCTGTTTGCCTCCAAGACCTTTGGGATTTCCGGTGCAAAGATCGGCGTCCTGGTGATGGTGGGGGTGCTGGTTTCCGGAGTGCTCCAGGTGCCCATGGGCTTGGTGGCGGACCGGATGAGCAGAAGGGTAATGATTTTTTCCGGCGGGCTGATTTCCTCTGCGGGAATCGTCTGCCTTTACTGGTGCACAACGTTCTGGGAACTGTTTGCCGCTGTCTTTCTTTTCGGTATCGGCGGCGGGATTTCCATGCCGGCCATATCCGCTTTGGCCGTGATTAAAGGCGAGGCGAAGAAGGCCATGGGATCGGTGATGTCGATTATGACGGTCTCCCATTCCATGGGGATGCTCACCGGTGCCCTGATGGCAGGCCTGTCCATGGATTTTTTCACCTTGTCCTACGCCTTCCCCTGCGGATTCGCGATTATGGTTACAGGCACACTGCTGTTTCCTGTGCTGTACCGTGCGCGGGCATAACCATACGCTTAAAAAACTTACAGTTCCCGTGAATACTCTTTTAACCGGGCAAATTCAAAAAGGATATGATCAAGGGCGGACCGCAGGTCATCCGGATTCCCGGATTGGCTTTTTTCTTCCAGTGCCGCTGCTGTTTTTGCAAGATCTTTGGCCAGCAGATTGGCAGCCCCGCCTTTGATGGCATGGGCATTTTCCCGGATAACAGCGTAATCCCGGTCGGCCAGTGCCTGTTCCATCACCGGGAACTGGGTGGCCAGGGTGGTGAGAAATTCATTGAACACGTCCGTGAAGAAGGCAAGGTCGTTGTCAAATTCCCACAGGGCTTTTTCCATGTTGATGGGCCCGTCTTCAGGAAAAGGTGCTGCTGCTGCATCATTGTTGTTTCCCGGAGTATGTTCTGGCTGCTCTGAGGATGTTTCACGGTTTTGCTGCAGGTTAACCGGATCCGGCTGCAGGGAGGTATCATCCCTTTCATCTGTCCCTTCATCAACATAAGAGCGGACCATCCCGATAAACGTTTCCTTTTTTAAGGGCTTGGTCATGAAATCATCCATGTCCATGGCCAGACACTTTTCCCGGTAACCTTCAATGGCATGGGCGGTCATGGCTATGATCGGGGTACGCTGAAGCAGATGGGACTTGTCCGGATTGGCTTGGACATAGGCTTCCCCGGTCCGTTTTTCATAGGCCCGGATTTGCCGGGTGGCCTCATACCCGTCCATCACCGGCATCTGGATATCCATGAGCACCAGGTGGAACTGCTTGGCCTTGAACAGGTCAACGGCCTGCTGTCCGTTTTTGGCCAGACTGACCTGGTAGCCCTGGTTCATAAGATGCCGGACAGCCACCTGTTGGTTGGCAGGGTAGTCTTCGGCAAGAAGGATCTGGATCTTTTTGCGTCGGATATCCGAGATGCTGTGGCGGGTCACCGGTGTGGGAATCGGCCTGGTGCTGGCGGTCAGCACCGCAGTGATTGCTGTTTTTAACGCCTGTTGTTTAATGGGTTTGAGCAGGTAGCCCTGGATATCCAGATTCCGGCACCGCTGGTTGTCTCCGATCCTGCCCACGGAGGTAAGCAGGATGACCGGAACACGAGATATATCCTGTGTGTTTCTGATGGATTTCACCAGGTCAAATCCGTCCACATCCGCCATATGAATATCGGTCAGCACCAGATCGGTGGCGCCGTCCTGCTTGATAAGGGCCAATGCTTCCAGTGCGCTGGGGGCTTCCTGGACCCGGCATCCCCACGCCTTGAGATGGGTGGCGAACACAAAACGGGTTTTCGGATTTTCCCCCACCACCAGTATATTTTTTCCTTCCAGCACCTTCCGGGCGGTATCTGTGTCTCCGTTTGACTGATGGACCGGGTCCAGTTTCAGGGGAAGGGTGAACCAGAAGGTAGATCCTTTTCCCGGTGCGCTGTCAAGGCCGATGTGCCCGCCCATCATCCGCACCAATTGTTTGGAGATGGTGGTGCCAAGACCCGTCCCGCCGTACTTGCGGGTGGTGGAGCCGTCAGCCTGGGCAAAACTTTCAAAGATAAGGGCCTGTTTTTCGGGGGGGATGCCGATGCCCGTGTCCCTGACGTTGAACCGGAGGGTGACGGTGTCCTCTTCGCTGCTTAACAGGTCCACCCAGATAAAGATTTCGCCTTCCCGGGTGAATTTAATGGCATTGCCCACAAGGTTCACCAGGACCTGGCGCAGGCGTCCCGGATCCCCTGTGAGGGCTTCGGGTGTATCCGGCGGCAGAAAGGAGATGAACTCCAGTTCCTTTTGATGGGCGGTGATGGCAAAGCTGGCTGCCAGGTCTTCAAAGAGCACCCGCAGGTTGAAAGAGGCGTTTTCCAGCTCCAGCCGGCCGGCTTCCACCTTTGAAAGGTCCAAAATTGAGTTGATGATGCCCAAAAGGGAGGCGGTTTCCGTATTGATGGTCGTGACCAGGTTTTTCTGGTAATCGTTCAGCGGAGTTTCCATTACCAGTTCACCCATGCCCAGGATGGCGTTCATGGGGGTTCTGATTTCATGGCTCATGTTGGCCAAAAATTCGCTCTTGGTTCTGGCGGCCTCCTCCGCCTGAAGTTTGGCCTGCCGAAGGGCTTCTTCCGCCTCTTTTTGTTTACGGATATTGGTGATGGTGCCTTCGATTCCCATGGGGGTGTCCATGGCATCGGTGAAATAGTTGCAACTGGAGAGTACGGGGATGGTCTCGTTGTGACGGGTGTTAAGCAGTAATTCCACATTGTATACACGGCCGGATTTTTCCAGCACCGTCATGAACCGGCCAAAGGCCGTACTGTTTTTGAAAAACAATTCCCCGATATCCTTGCCGATCACCTGGGTTTCGCTGTCATACCCCAGGAGCCTGACGCCGGAGGGACTGATCATGGTCAGTGTCCTGTCCATATTGGTCCGGAAAAAGACATCCTGCATGTTTTCAATCATGCCCCTGTATTTTTCCTCACTGCGGCGCAGGGCCTCTTCCGCTTCTTTGCGCTGGGTGATATCCCGGATGACGGCCTGGAGCACATCTTTTCCATTCAGGGTCATCCGGTTGAGCAATACGTCCGCCGGAAAAGTCCGGCCGGTTTTCAGATTCCGGTGGATCCATTCAAAATGGCTGCTTCCGGTATCAAAGGCCTCTTTGATTTTTTCACCGGCCAGTTCATCGGATGTTTGGCCGTTTTCCTGGTGTTTCGGGGAAAGTCCCCGCGGCCCCAGCCGCAACAGCTCTTCTTTGCTGTCACACCCGTATAGCGCCAGTGCGGCCGGGTTACAGTCCAGTATCTTGGGAGCATGGTCCAGTACACCCTTGCTGTCCATCAGCAAAACCGCATCCGAACTGGACTCAAACAGGGTGGTGAACTTGACTTCGGTCTGCAGCCGTTCCGCCATTTCAAGCTCCAGATCCCGGGTGCGTTGATTGACCAGGGATTCCAGCCTGTCCCTGTGCCGGCGCAGTTCTGCCTCCAGGTGGTTCTGGGCTGATATGTCACGGATGTTGCTGATATAGGCGGGGCGTCCCTGGTAATCGGTTTCCTCCGTCCGTATTTCCACGTCAATGGTTTTGCCGGATCGGGTGATGTGGGTGTAGCGGTGGGTTTCCCCCCCTTTTTCGTTATCGATGTTCCGGCGGACCCTATCCAGTTCGGATTTTGGGTGCAGATCTTGAGGCGTCATGGTTTCAAGCTCTTCCGGCGTATACTCGTAGGTATCGAGAAAGGCCTTGTTCCAGTTCAGCATCCGGTGGGTATCCTTGGCAAACACCAGGATCGGATCCGCGATACGGTTGAAAAGCCGTTTATATTTTTCCTGGATGTTTTCCCTGTCAAAGACGGTGCGGTCATGATCTGCCTTGAGTATGGCAATGGCGTTGAACACCGATTTCAGCGGGTGGGTCTCCGGGATCTGGTCCTCCTGCATCCCGTGTTCATCCCAGTTGATGCTGCCGATATAGTCCAGAAGATCCTGGGTGTAGTTGTCTTCAGGGTTGAATGGGGACAGCAGTTTTTTTTTCAGTGCTTTGAAAAAACCTTGGGACCTGTATTTTCCGGAGCTGATGGTGACGGCATGGCGGATGGCTTCCTCGTATGTGTCCAGCGCCTGCATGGGGATGTCGGGTTGCTTGAGCCGGATACCGATGTTGTAAATCCACTTGATGTGTTTGGGCACATTGTAGACAAAGTGGCCCGCCAGGTTGTCATTCTCCATTTTGTTGAAAAGCTGGTCCGCCACTTCGATACGGGTCCGTTTGGACGGCAGGTTAACGATCCCGCTGTAATCTGCAATCTCTACATAGGGGTGGGGGGCAAGACCGCTGGCCTTTAAAAAACGGCCGTAGGCATCGAACAGGGCCAGGGTACCCTCATATGAAATCCGTCCTTTTGGATAGGCGCTGAGAATATGGGTCCCCACCCGGTGGAAGGTGACCTGGTAGTCCTCCATGAGCTGGATATCGGTCCATTCCGGGCTGGTATAGGTGGCCAGGTTGGTTCTGCTGCAGATGGTCTCCTCAAAGGTGTCCGGTAGATCAGGAATCCGGAAATTCTGCATGTGCCGTCCTCCCCGGGTTAGCCCGGCCACGCCAGGGTCAGCGGCCGTTCAAGGGCGATCAGCCAGATACCGCATCCCGGGGTCACCTGTGTTTGGGCCGGCGGGTTGACCTGAACCCTGCCGTCCGGATGCCGCAGGGCAAAACTCAAGTATCCGTACCGTTCATTTAAATAATTGTGCAGCGGCCACCAGGTCTGGTTGGGGCCGATATCCGGTATGGTTACAAAGTAGATCTCTTCATTGGCATCGTTTTTTAAGAGGATTTGAAGCGGGATATGTACCTTGTCCTGCATGGCCTGCACCATCATTTCAGCAGTCATTTGCATGATGGTTTCAAACCGGCCGGGCACGGAGCTGAAAGTGTCCAGACTCTGGGTGGAAAGACAGCGGACAGTGATTTCACAGGCTTCGTCTTTGTACTTGAGCGCGTTGATCAGGGCAAACAGGCTGATCTCATCACTGCCGGTATGGATGACGATGCGGGATGCCGTGGACACGTTGGCCCGTTTCAGCGCCCGGGTGGTGTCCGGACGACCTTTGACAAAAAAGCAGCCCTCTTCTTCGGGCATGGGGTGGCGGGCAAGGTCGGCAAGGATTACCACGTCTTTTTCCCTGTAAGACCCATCTTCCCGGATCTGGCCGGCCAGGTATTCGGTTTCAGGGGTATAGCCCACCAGAAGAATGTGGCCGGTACCGGTATATGGTTTTTCCCCGTGCATTTGTTTATCCCTCCTTTCAATGAGACAGGATGCGACATGGGTGATGAAAGCGGCCCCAAGACCGATTCCCATGAACATGGGAAGGAGAACGGCAACAATTTTACCAGGCATGGATGACGGGTAAATGTCCCCGTATCCCACGGTGGTGGAGGTGACGATACTCCACCACAGGGCTTGTTCCGGGTGTGTCAGCGCCGATCCGTCGGGTTCCACCAGGGAAATCAGGACGCTGGAGACCAGAAGCAGAACCAGATAGGCGCACACCAGGGTGACGCCCCGGTGCCGCAGGCCTGTCCGGATAAGGGCTTTTATCAGGTGAAGCAAGGCGTGCTCCTCATACCGTTGAATTTTGGGCCGGATATTGTCGGACCCGGATTGTCATAAATTATTACCTTATCCGGTCCGGATTTGCACGGATTTATTGCAGGTGCCCGGCCATAAACGGCCCCTCTTTTGGCCAAGTTTCGGACGGGCACTTCGTATGCTATTTTTCCTGCCACTGGGGCGGTCGTTTTTCGAAAAAAGCCGCCACCCCTTCTTTGGCATCCCGGGTGGAGCACAGCCGTGCAAAGGCCTCGTTCATATAGGCGAACTGGCTGTCGTAAGCCATATCCTCGGAGGCGTAAAAGGCGGATTTTGCAATTTGAACGGCAACGGGGCTTTTGGCGGCAAGTTCCTTGGCCCAGGCATAGGCCCTGTCTTCCAGGTCCTGTTTGGGAACCACCTGGTTGATCAAACCCAGACGCAGGGCTTCGTCCGCCTTGACAAGGTTGCCGTAAAGCAAAAGCTCCAACGCTTTTTTTCGTCCGACACACCTGGCCACCGGAATTACCGGCCCCACACAGTTGAGGCCCACGTTGATGGCCGTCAGCCCCATTTTTGCATTTTCCGCCGCCATCACCAGGTCGGCCGCAGCGATCAGGCCCATGCCGTTTGCGGCGGCAACCCCCTGGAGCTGGGCGATCACAGGGGTTTTTATTTTAGAGATACCCACCAGGGGCGCCTCCATACGCTCGATCCACTCCCGGTATTCCAGCGGGGTTTTCCCTTCCAGTTCATTGACATCAATGCCGGCGCAAAAGGCCTTTCCCGCCCCCTTGAGCAGGATAACCCGGACCTTAGGGTCATTATCCATAAGACCAAGGGCTTGATTGAGTTCCCCCGCCATCTGGCTGCTGAAGGTATTGAGTTTGTCCGGCCGGTTCAAGGTGAGGGTGCCGATGTGATTGTCGTCGGTTGTCATGATAATGGTTTCAAATGTCATAGAGCCTCCTTGGAATAAAGACGCAGGATTTGGAAATTTACCCTAACAGGTCGGGAATCTGTTGAAAAGGGTTAATATGCTTCTAATGGCGCCGGTAACTGATTTTGGTGCCCAGGCGGATACCATGGCGGTGGCAGAATCCGGCCGGAACCTCCACAACAAACATGGCAGGTTCCAAAGATGCGTATGTGGTATCGGACATCGGGCGTGTGTGCTCATGGATGGTGATAATCCGGCCTGCCTCATCTGCAAACAGGATATCCAGGGCACCGGGGGTATCGGTCATGATAAAGGTTCGAACGGCTGAGTCCGGGTATACAAAGAGCATGCCTTCCTCATCGCCGGAAAGTCGCCTGCCCTTAAGTCCCTTCAGGCGTTCTTCCCGGGTGTCGGCAATTTCAACCCGGGTTCCGGCTATGGGTATGTTGTCCTGTGTGAGCCAGGTTAACTCTGCGTCCCAGCGGATGGCTGAACGGGTGGATACGGCCGGGTTTAGTATGGTGCAGCCGGCGGTGCAGGCAAGAGAACAAAGCGCAGGGATCATGCATAGATAAATGAGAAGCTGTCTTTTAAAAAAGCGGTGTTCAACCATGCCTGGCATCATCTTCCGTATTGGGTTATGATAAGAGATTGCTGTACTTCTTTTGACCATAGCACAGGTTCCCGCGGAATAGAATGTCTAAAGACGTCATGGATGAACCGGTGAATTCCCTGTATTGATGGTGTCCTCGGCCTGGAAGAATTTGAAAATACATAGTTATAGTTATTGTCAAACAAAGACTGGCATGACAATTATATGCTTGGAAATGAGACGCTTGTGGAGAAGAACAATGAATCAATTATCACATTCGATGTAAAAGTGTCATTGGGGGCTATGAAAACAGTATCCGTTGTGATTGCAGATGATCACCCATTGGTTCGAAAGGCCATTAAACAGTCCTTCCGTCATAAGCCGGAAGTGGCATTCACCGGGGAGGCCGGAGACGGCATTGAACTTTTAAATCTGATAGCTGAAAAACGGCCGGATATTGCTATCATTGATCTGGAAATGCCCAAGATGGACGGATACAAAGCCATCTTGAAGCTGCACACCCTTTATCCGGAAACCAAAACCATAGCGTTCAGCGGTTTTTTAAACGACGCCAACCAGAAGCGCGCCATTGAAATGGGAGCCCATGCCTCCATCAGTAAAAATGAGTCCACCCAGGCCTTTGTACAAGCCCTGGAGGCCGTGGTCGCCGGAGAACAATACCATTCGGATGTCTCATGCACCCATTATGTGGAGCCGCCCAGGAACAATTCCGACGGGGTGCTGACCCTGCGCGAGAAGCAGATTTTAAGCCTGATTGCCGAAGGGAAAACCAGCAGGCAGATCGGTAAAACATTTAATATTTCCCAATGGACGGTGGACAAACACCGCTCCAATATCCGGACGAAGCTCGGCCACAGCAGCCTTGCGGAAACCGTCCGTTATGCCATCGAACGCGGGTATATAGACAGGAGGTAAGACGGCGTCAATACGTGAACCACTGGATCCCCAAACATGTGCTGGTGGTGGATGATGAAGCTTCCATTTTGAAGCTGCTTTCCAGTGTATTGGAACGCAGAGGGATTGTCGTGGATACGGCCGAGAGCGGCAAACAAGGGGTGCAAATGGTAGGGATGCATTCCTACGACCTGGTGATTACGGATTTGAAAATGCCGGGGGTGACCGGCCGGGACCTGCTGGCTGAGATCCGGAAAAGTAAAGGGGAAGCCCTGCCCGTCATCGGTATGTCAGGCACCCCGTGGATGCTGGAAAATACATCCTTTGACGCGGTTCTGGTTAAGCCTTTCAGCCAGGACACCCTGTTTAAAACCATTGATACCGTCGGCGCCACTTCGGCAGGGGTCTCCACGTCTTAAAGTCCGCCTCAGTCACAGCGTTGGAAAAAAACGCAAATCACCCAAAAAAAAAGACGCCGAACTTTAAGCCTTACTCCAGAAGCCAGGATTCGTGGTTATAAAGGGAGAGCAGCACCGGAAAAAGAATGGTGTTGATTTCCTTGCGCCGGGTGACCAGCATGTCTTTTCCGAAAATCAACTGCCGCTTAAATCCGTCTGAAGTTAAAAATCTTGTGGGCACATCAATCGTAAGGTCTCTGATTCTGCTGCCCGGAAGATGCCGGCCCCTGTGTACCGCCAGGTACCATCCCCAATCACCGAAAGAGGGGACGTTTTCATGGTAAGGGGTAACAGAGAACCCTGCAGAGGAAAGCGTCCGGCCGATACATAGAAAGCTTTCCCTGGCCAGGTAGGGTGAGGTGGCCTGAATCGCCATGATACCGGCGGCAGACAGGCGGTCCCTTGCCTTGAGATAGAATTCCCTTGAGTAAAGCTTGGTCAGCTCCGGCGTGGACGGATCCGGCATGTCCACGATAATCACGTCCCACACCCCTTTAGCCTCCGCCAGAAAACGGTCGGCATCCACATTCATGACGCTCACCTCTGCCAGGTGGACGGACTTTGTGTTTTTTTCCGGCCGCAACGCTTTATCGGTCTGATAAATCTGGCGGTCCGGCCCGGGGCTTACGGCACCCCCTGCCAGGTGTACGACCCTGGCATCGGCAAAGGCATTTCCATTTATCCGTGCCAGCAGGGGGTGTGTTGCGGCAAGCTGTGTCATGGCCGGGTCCAGGTCCACCAGCATCACCTCTTTTACATCCTTGAACTTCAGGACCTCCCGAAGCGCCGCGCCGTCACCGCCCCCCAGAATCAATACCCGTTGCCGGGAGGGCGACAGGGTCATGGCCGGAATGACCAGGGATTCGTGGTACCGGGCTTCGTCGGTGCTGCATAGCTGGAGATTACCGTTGAGAAAAAGCCGGGTTTCATCCAGCGGGGGATAATGGGTGATGACGATATGCTGGTACTGGCTGGTCTTACTGTAAACAATCGGGTCGTCGTAAAGGGGCTGTTCATTTTGAATCTGCCAGTCCCGGTTGTTCATGTATCCGTAGATGACAGCGCCGCAGGTGAGCAGCATGACCAGGGCAAGCCAGGGACTTTTGGGGATCAGCCGTTTCCGGGAGAAGTAGACAAAGGTCACCAGGGCCAGGGAAAAGTTCATCCCGGCGGTCAGGAAGGCGGCTTCGGTGATGGGAAAGAACCGCAGCAGCAAAAATACGTATATCAGGGCACCGGCCAGGCTGCCGATATAGTCGGCGGAAAGAATATTGCCCAGGTTGGTGGACAATTCCCTGGAAAAATCGTTGTTGATCCGGATGATCACCGGGATCTCCAGACCGATGAGGATGCCGATGAGAGAGACAAACAGGTAAAGCACCAGACTGTAGTGGGACGTATATCCGTAGGACAGGTAGGTGAGGGTGGGGGAATATCCTCCGGCCAGGGCCAGGGCGATCTCAATAAGCACAAAGGTGGCGATGAGTTTGCCCTTTGGGATTCTTGCCTGAATCAGGCTGCCGAATCCCATCCAGAACATCATCAGGCCGATGACCATGGCCCACTGCTCAAAGGCGTTGCCAAGGATCATCGAGGCAAGGCTGGCCTGGATATACTCCAGAATAATGCCGCAGGCCCCGGAGGCGAACATACAGGCGCACAACAGGGCCGAGGCAAAGTTGAAGGCCGGGCGCTGGGTATCGCTCATGGGATGGCGCTGTCACTACATGGCATAGGCAATGATAATGGCCGCTGCGGCAATGGCGCTTTCAACCACCACCAGGGCAGCCACGTTCCGGTCTTGTTTTATTTCCGTGGCCAGGTTGGTGGTGGGCAGCAGCAGCCGGTCCGTAAGACTCCTAAATACCAGAAGTAGTACAATTCCGTATACTGTATAAATCGCAAACCCTGCAAGATCCGTCATCCATCCGGTAAAGGGGCCGGAGAGACTGGACATGAGGATGATGGAAAGGGCGATAAGAATACCGCCCAGGCTGATGCCTGCCGCCAGGTTGTTGTTTTTGATCTCTTCCCTGACGTTATAAGGGGTGATCAGTTCGTAGATAAAACCGAAGGCGAGCAGTACCAGCTGGCCCAGAACAAAAAAGAGTACGGCGGACATAAGTGACTGGGAAAAGGTGCCGCCCCCGCCGGAAAGACTGCCGTTGAGAATGAACCCGGTAGCGATGTACATGCTGGCTTCCACCATGCCCAGCGCCGTGTTGCCGGTGACGGTTCTGCCGTCGGGAAGGGTGAATTCCTTGATGCATTCCGCATCGTTGTCCATATGGCCCATCATGATGAAATCGTTGATGAATCGTGAGGAAAAAAGAAAGCCTGTAATCATCAGGCCGTCCACGGCCAGTTGGATCAGGTCGATCCAGAAGCCTTTGGATCCGCCGGACAAGGCTCCTGCCATGGCAATGGCAATGCCCAGGTAAAGGCCGGCACGTCGCAGTCCCACGGCCACGTTGCCGTCGTCGATATGGCGGTCGTCGTCAAACTCCCGGGTGCGCCAGTCGTCAAGACGTTTGGCAAGATAGATGAAGAAAATGCCCACCAAGGCAAAACTAAGGCCCTGGCTTAAGGATGAAAGAATCGCAGTAATCGTCATGATGGGTCTCCTTATTTGCCTTTCCCCTTGGGACCGCCGCCGCGAAGTGACGCGCTGCCGCCCCTGACCGAGGCTGGGCCGGATTTGAATCCGCCGGTTTTTGCAAAGGTGGTGTTCTGGTAGCGGGGGGTGCGTTTAATCGTAGTGCCCCGGGTACCGAAGGTATAGCTGCCGTTTTTGGTTTTTCCGTAATAGGGTTTCTTGTGCCGGTAATTGGTGCGCCACCGGTTCCAGGACCCGTAGTGATAATAATAGGGAGGGAAAAAGAAGAGGTTGGAAAAGAAGGCGTACCGTCCGTACCAGGACCAGAAATCGTTGCCGTTCTCATCGGTTTTCCATTCCCCGTAGGCCGGATTGCCCACATAGGCCATGCCGGGGGGCGCTGCCTGGGGATCGGGCTCAAGTTCACCGTAAGGCTTGGATAGTATGGCCATACCCAGATTGTCCAGGTTTTGCTCGTAAAAGGAGGGGTTGACCTTTACCCAGTCGGTCTCCTTCGTCTCTCCGTTGGTTTCCATCAGATACTTGTGAAAGTAATCTTCCCTGAAGTTTTCAATCCAGAACGTGGCGGCGTTGTGCCGCCGGTCAGGCCAGTTGGCTGTGGGCTTTATTTCCAGTGCCTCCCAGGTATTGCCGATGTGGTTTTTAAACCGAACCCTTCCGAAACTGGGGGCAATATCGGCAATGCTTTCCTGGTTGGATGCCGCAAGTGCCTGGTAGGTGGCAGGACTGATCTTCCGGGTAAAGGCGGCAAATCCCGGATTGTAGTAATCTGAGCTCTCATCCCAGGACTCCCGTTTGATGGTGATGTAGTAATCCACCTTCATGTCCTGAAGCACCTTGGTGTAGCTCTGATAGAGTTTGGAAAGATCATCTTCCAGACGGGGGGCTTCCTGAGCCAGCTTGGTTCTGGCAGCGGCAATGGCATCCGAACCGTCTATAAGGGCTGCGAAATCGGTATTTCCGCTGCGTTTGTATTCTTTGTAGGCAGCAATCGCCTTCTTGCGTCCGGCATCGGTTTCCTCTCCCAATTGGGTCAGGGGGGATATCCGGGCATTGATGGCTGCAGCGGCGTCCGGAAACTTTTCAAGTGCTTTGGCAACAGGGCCGCTTTCAAGGGTTTGGACGGTGGATAAAATGGTATCTGCATCTGAGACCGCCTGATCATAGAGGGCCTTAGGTGCCTTCATGGCGGCCCTGAGCCTGTCCATGCGTTTGAAGGGGACCTGTGCTTGCTCTTTGGCAGAGAGAATCACTTTGTTTATCCGGTTGATCTGGATTTTCACCTGGACCGCCCCATCCGGGTTGTCTGCCTTGAGCAATGGGGCAAGATCCGCATCGTAAAGCCTGCGGGCTCTGGTGAGTGTGGCCTCGGCCCGGTCAAACGCGCCGGTCCAGTTCTCCTTGCCGCTGTACGGCGATAGGGGCGTAAACGCAGCGGAACCCTCAAGTTTTTCGAACTTTTGGCGCTGATCATGGATAAACGTTTCTGCCAGGCTCAGTGATTTTTGGATTCCTTTGGCCTCATCTACAATATCATCGGGCAGTCCGCCCCCGCAGCCGGAAAGGCTGAAAACCAAAAGCCCTAGAAAAAGCAGCCCCGGTATCAGGGCGGCCGGAACGGATAAGTGTTTTTTACGCATCGGGTTGCGCCTCTTTGGGTGTGTCATTCGTTTCGGCGTCCTGATTATTATCCGGATCAGTTCCGGATTCGTTTTCCGGGTCAGGCAGCCCCCGGCTCAGGATAGTGATTTCGCCGGGAATCACCTTTTTGGCGATATAGATCCTGTACTCGTCTTTTCCATCCCCGGTCCACTCTTCAATGGTGATGGTCAAGGTGCCGGGTTCGTTGATAAACTCGTACAGATAAACCTGTTCCTGTTTGCCTTCCCGGGTGTAGACGGCAGCCCAGTCATCATCGTAGTGGAAGGCTTCACCGGCGTATATAATGGTATCCTCGTCTTCAACGATTTGCTCAAGATCATCTTCGTCAATGGGCTGGCCTTCATCATCGGTCAACCGCTTGAAATTGGTCTGGTCCAGGGTAATGAACACTTCCAGTTCGTCATCGTATTCCCACTCAATATGACCGGTGTGGCCGGTCTCCATGCACAGGCAGGTCAGCTCGGTCACCGTGTAGTCCAGGGGTTTGGAAAAGTCCTCGGACATTTCCTGGTACTGATTTTTTTCCTTGACGTAGTAGGTATCTTCAAACAGGGAGAAAAAGCATCCCTTGTCCGCATCCATGATGGTCAGGTCGGTCTGTTCGGTTTCAGATACCAGGCGTTCCTTGTCCAGGGTCCGGATCAGGAAGAAACGCTGGTCAAAGGATTTTTTGTCAGCCGGGTTGATCATGTGTCCTCTCTTTTAAGGCGTTTAAGGGCTGCCCGCTGTTATACATCCTCGCGCCGGGATGTCAGGGCATCGGTTCTGGCCCTGAAACGTTCGTTCATCTCTCCTAAGGCGGAAGAACTCTGGGAGGCAATGTTGATGGTTTCCTTTGAGATCATGGCATAGGTGTCAAAGGCCTGCTCATAGGTCTGGCACGCCTCCTCTAAGGCCTGGATGTTGACGGTCATGCTCTGGCTCATCTTTGCCCCTTTTACCGCCGCATCTCCGATCACCTTGGCGGTGTCGGTCATGGTTTCGGCAGCCGCTTTCTGGACCATGTCCAGGTGCTGCAGGGTTTCCATCTGCTGTTCCGCCGCCACCCGGACCGCCAGGGCATTTTTCACCGCTGTGGAAAGGATCATGTCGGTACGCTGGACCAGTCGCTGCACCAGGTGGGCGTTTCTGACCATCATCTCTCCGCCGAACCGGGTCTGGAGATTGGAGTTGTCAATGGTCTGCAGATCCACAACGGCCATGGCCAAATCTGAGGTCAGGGTGGTCAGGGCCTCCTTGGTTCTGGGATCTTCAACTGTTTCAATGTGCGCCATAAGCTTTTCCCAGATGATCTGGCCCAGGTAAATCTGTTCCTGGAGCTTGGGCTGTATCTCTTTGAGGGCATCGCAGATCTGGGAGAGTTCCGCCGCATCAAAGGCCACCTGGTCTGCGTCGTTGCGCAGGTGGTCCCGGATGCCGTCGATGGTGGAGTTCACGGTTTCCCTTCGTTCTGCTATGATTTTAAGGACCTCATCCCCTTTGGGCAGCCGGTTTACGGTACGGGTGAACAGTCCCATCATCTTTTTTGGCAGCGGCATTTCAGTCCGTGACACCACGGTGGGGTTTACCTTATCCAGCTCGACTTTAATGGCCAGGATGTTTTTTCCCACCGGAGAGGTATTGTCATTGGCCACATTCTGGAGCACCGAGCCCATTTTCCGGTCGTAGAGCGACACCTGTGTCTGGGTTTCGGCCATAATCTCCCGGCCCAGGGAGAACACAAAATTTCCCAGCTGCCAGTCAGACGGATCTGCTTTGATTTTTTCTAAAAAGTCATCGGCCTGGGCTTCAAGGGCCTGGATGTCCTCCACGGTAAGATGCTTGGGCTGGACCGGAATCAGTTCGGCAGGTTTTTGGACCGGGGTGAGCGCACCTTGGCCCCCCACCTGCTCAACCTCGGCGAGCACTGGTGCCTTGGCTTGCTGGGCAACCTTTTCAAGTTCCTGGGACAGGGTGGTCATGGGGTTCTCCTTTATGAAAATTTATTTGAAAGAAACAGGGCCATGGTTTTGAACTCCTGGGTTTCGTTTTTTTCAACGATGATCCGCGACCGCTGGCATACGTCACGGAGGCCGTCAATGAGGTCTGTGAATACGTCGAGCTGTTGTTCTCGGCTTTCCAATGACAGGTCCAGGTATTCCTTCACTGTTTTGTAGAGATGGGTGTTGCCGATTTTTTTGATCTCGTAGGTGAGGGTCTCTCCGGGATACCGCTCCAGCATGGCCGGTGTGACGGCCTTGAGGTCGTCAATGATTTTTTCCACCTGGAGTGTGATTGCCGGTGACAGGTGACGGTCACGGCGGATCATGAGGTTGAGCTTGAGCAGGGTGTCCAGGATTTTTGTGTAAACCAGCTTCGGGTCTTCTTTGGGCTTGGCCGGCGTTTGAATCGGTGATGTTTTGGTTCTGAATCCCTTTTGCCTGAGGTGATTCATCAACAGGCCGAATCCGATCACAGAAGCCAGAAACAGCGTGGCTATAAGTATTGTGGTCATGGGGGCGTTTCCTTTTGGATTTGAAACCCGCATTATTACAGGTAATCTCAAAAATTAATGCAGGTATGTTTTGTTTACAAGGCCCGGTTCTGTTAAAATCTGTAACAGATATACTATAAATTGTCCGAAATGCAAATATACGGCTGTACCGGCCCGGTCCATCTTGACTTTAATTTCCAAATGTATACTTAATTAGGCCTAACAGGAGCATACCGGTTCAGGTCGGTGCGTCAACACATGGGCATGATGGATATCATGCCTGCGGACGATTAGGATAAGCGGATAAGAAAACGATTAGGAGATAAAAAATGACTATGCGTAAGGTGAGTTTCAGGGCAATATTGACAATACTCGTTGTCGCATGGATAGCGGCCGGCTGTGCTCCCAGCAGATCCGGCAATGTCTACACCAGTGACCAGGCCATGCGGCCCCATACCATTGAAAACGGTACGGTGGAATCGGTGAAAGCCGTGATCATCGAGGGCGGGGACCAGCCTGTTGCCGGTACGGTCATCGGCGGTGTCGCCGGCGGTGTCCTGGGCTCCACCATCGGGGACGGGGGCGGCAGGAAGGTCGCCACCGTTTTAGGCTCCCTGGCCGGTGCGGCAGCCGGTGCGGCAGCGGAAAAGGGGATGGGCCGCAGAGACGCGCTTGAAATCATCGTGAATCAGGACAATGGCCGCACCCTTGTTATTGTTCAGGAAGCAGATGTTGAAATTTTGCCCGGTGACAGGGTCCGGGTGGTGACCTCTCCGGACGGTACTGTCCGTGTTTCCAAGTAAATCTGGTGAATTGCCGACGGCGTTATTTCTTTAAAGAGTATATTCCGCAATTGCGGACCGGGTAAAATTAGTGTAAAACAGACGACCGCTTTGGCGAATGCCTTGGACGGTTTTGGGAAGGGTGCCCTTGCGGCACCCTTCAGGTCTTTTATATGAGAGAACCAGGCAACTCGTTGAATTCTTTCATGGTTTGTTGTGGGCCCGGCGCATGACGTTCATGGGCGGCCCATGGCCGTTATTCAGGGAGAGGTTTCCGGCCCGGAGCCGGGCAGACACAGGAGTTTATGAAAAAACAGACAGCAGTAAATGAAAAATTAAGAAACGTCGCCATCATTGCCCATGTTGACCATGGGAAGACCACCCTGGTGGATGCCATGTTCAAGCAGAGCGGCATGTTCCGTGAAGGCCAGGAGGTGGACGACCGCCTCATGGACAGTATGGATCTGGAGCGGGAGCGGGGCATCACCATTTCCGCCAAGAACTGTTCGGTCACCTGCAAGGGGGTGAAGATCAACATTATCGATACCCCGGGCCATGCCGATTTCGGGGGGGAAGTGGAGCGGGCCCTGTCCATGGCGGACTCTGCGATTCTTCTGGTGGATGCCTCCGAAGGCCCGCTGCCCCAGACCCGGTTCGTTCTCAAGAAAACCTTTGAAGCCAATTTGCCGGTACTTGTCATTATCAACAAGATAGACCGGAAGGATGCCCGGCCGGACGAGGTGCTGGACATGGTCTATGATCTGTTCATCGATCTGGATGCCACCGAAGACCAACTGGACTTCACCTATCTGTATGCCATCGGCAGGGACGGGATCGTCAAGCGGGAACTGGAAGATGAGGTGGACAACCTTAAGGTGCTCTTTGACCTCATCACCGATGAAATGCCGCCCCCCTCCTATGATCCGCAAGCGCCGTTCCAGATGCTGGTATCGGACCTCGGATATTCCGACTACCTGGGCAGGCTGGCCATCGGCAAGGTATTCAACGGTTCCGCCGCATCCAATGCCAGCCTGGTCTGCCTGGATGAAACCGGCAGCCAGCGCTCTCTCAAGGTATCCAAACTTCAGTCCTATGACGGCATGACGTTGAAACCGGTGGACCAGGCGGATACCGGGGATATCGTGGTGCTGTCCGGCATTGATGATGTAAAGATCGGGGATACTATCTGCACCTATGAAGCCCCCCTGGCACTGCCCCGGATCACCGTGGACGAGCCCACGGTGTTCATGCGGTTTGCCACCAATACCTCTCCTTTTTCAGGGCAGGAGGGCAAGTATGTTCAATCCAGGAAAATCCGGGAGCGCCTGCTCAAGGAAACCCTGCTCAACGTGGCCATTGCGGTTGAGGAAAGCACAGAAGATGACAGCTTTGTGGTCAAAGGCAGGGGCGAACTTCAGCTGGCCATCCTCATCGAAACCATGCGCCGGGAAAATTTTGAGATCTGCGTGGGACGGCCCCGGGTCATATACAGGCAAGAAAACGGCCAGACACTGGAACCTATCGAGCATCTCTTCGTGGACTGCGATGAAGACTTCATGGGAGTGGTGACCGAAAAGCTTTCCATCCGCAAGGGTAAGATGACCAATATGGTCAACAACGGCAAGGGCCGGGTACGGATTGAGTTCTCCATTCCCTCCCGCTCCCTGATCGGCTACCGGGACGAATTCATGACCGATACCCGGGGAACGGGGATTATGAACTCCTACCTGTCCGGCTACGAACCCCATCGCGGGGAATTTCCGGTGCGCTACACCGGCTCCATCGTAGCGGACCGCCAGGGCAAAGCGGTGCCCTATGCCCTGTTCAACCTGGAGCCCCGGGGGCAGTTGTTCATTACGCCGGGCACCCAGGTTTATGAGGGTATGGTCATCGGCGAACACAACCGCCATTCGGACATTGACGTGAACCCCTGCAAGGAAAAAAAGCTCACCAATATGCGGGCCTCCGGCAAGGATGAGGCTACCATCTGCTCCCCGGTCAAACCCATGACCCTGGAGCAGGCCCTTCATTTTATAAGGGATGATGAGATGGTGGAAGTCACCCCGGAGTCCATCCGAATCAGAAAGGTGGAACTCCATGGGGGCAAGCGCCATATCCTGGCCTGCAAGCAAAAGAAAAAAGACAAGAAATAGATTCTGTTATCCCCGTTGTCGCTGCCTTTCATTCGGCAGCGACGACGGGGAGTCCCGCCTCTCAGTTCTTACCCTTATCTCTCGGAGTACCCATGAAAGAGCTTTCTTTAATCCAAACCATCGCCGAATTGCTGGAGGTGTCTGAACACCAGGTGCATCTCAGGCAGCAGGATGACAGCGTCACCGCTCGGATTTCCTATGTGTCCGTATCATCCGGCGACAGCCCCCGGAACCTCGTTGTAAAACAGAACCGGGGTGATTATTTGTCCGAGGACAACAAAAGGGAAATTTGGTTTTATTCATGGGTGTGTTCGCAGCAGTCATCTCTGCCGGTCCCGAAATGTTATGCCTGCCGTTACGATGATAAGACCCTGGAAAGCCTCCTTGTTGTGGCTGATCATTCCCATACCCACGGTACCACCCAATGGCCCCTTCCCCCGGTGATGACGGACTGCCGGAAAGCTGTGGCTGCCATGGCGGATGTCCATTCCCGGTTTTGGGACCACACCGAACTTGAGGATACATTCGGTCCTGTTCCCGGAAGGGATTATTTCGCGCAAAGAGAAGGTCATTTCCTGGATATTCTGGTGTCTTTCAGCCGCGAAATTGGTGACCTGTTGAGCAACGAATACCGGGAGGTATTCCGCAAAGCCATCACCACTTACTATCCGATGATATCGGAGCGTCTGAGCACCAGGACGGGCATTACCCTCTGCCACGGGGATCTCCACGCCTGGAATTTCCTCTTTCCCCAAGATGATGTCGATCCCGTTTATATCATCGACTGGCAAAACTGGCAGATCGGCTTGGGTGTAGATGATCTGGCCTATATGGTTGGGCTCCACTGGGAACAGGAAAGAAAAGAACGATATGAAAGGGAATTGCTGGATCTCTATTGCAATCGTTTAATTGAAAACGGCGTTCCGGGTTACATGTACGACCAATGCCTGTCAGACTATAACCTGGCTTTGATCGGGCAGTGCCTGGTCCCGTTGTGGCAGTGGGAGCATAAGGTGCCGGAACCGTTCTGGTGGCCCCATGTGGGGCGTGCCTGCCGGACGGCTGTGGATGTCTTTTCATCCAATCCGCAATTTTTGTCCAAGCCCTCAGACCAGAAGTAAAATCGTCCGTCATTTTTTTTCGCCGCCGGTTGTTTTTACGGATAAATGGGTGTATAAAACCCCGGTTTTGTACCACCGACTCAAAAATCAAGGAGATATATATCATGTCAACCGTTACCACACTGATCCGGTACTGGGTTGCCGGTGAGGATTCCCGGCCCGGGCGTCAGGATTTCTGGAACCATCAGTTTCTGGCGGGAAAAACACGTGCCGGAAGATTTTGCTGGGAAGCATCCAAGGTAGGGTTTATCCTCTGCCTTTCCACCGGAATTTTCACAGGCCTGACCCGCATCATCTGATGCCCGTCCGGGCGTGAAAGCCGAAAGCAAAAAAAATAAAGCCCTGTAAAACGGAATCGTCTTTTTTTACAGGGCTTTGTTTATTCCAGTTCTATTTTTTCTTTTACCTGGTTTTCAGTTTCTCCCAGTATTCCTCCAGTACCAGAAGGGCGTCGCCCACATCGGTCTGGAATTCTCCTTTTTCCACATCCGCCCTGGCCGGATAAACTGTTGGGTTGTCTCTCAGCTCCGGTGCCAGCATGGATACCGCAGTTTTATTGGGGCTGGCATAGCCGATTTCCTCGCAGATGAGCTTGGCGATTGCAGGCTGCAGGACGAAATCGATGAAGGCATGGGCATTGTCCTTGTTTTTGGCGTTTTTGGGGATCACCATGGAATCCACCCAGAAAATGGCCCCTTCCTCAGGATAGATGTACGTGATCTCGGGCATTTCTTCCGCGGCCATAAAGACTTCCCCGTTCCAGATCATCCCCAGGAAAACTTCATGGTTGAGAAAGGGCTGTTTGGGAGAGTCCGAGGCAAACAGGCGGACATTGGGGAGCAGCTGGACCAGCAGTTCGTAGGCCTCCTTGATATGGGCGGGGTCCGTATCGTTGACCGAGTATCCCTTCATTTTAAGCCCCAGACCGAAGACTTCCCGCAGATCGTCCGTGAGCAGCACCCTGTTTTTGAATTCAGGTTTCCATAGGTCCTGCCAGGATGTGATCGCGTCCTTGATGTATGTGGTATTCACACCGATGGCGGTGGAGCCCCAAAGATAGGGGACACTGTAAGTATTGTCCGGGTCGTAGGGTTTGTTGAGCAGGGTGTCGTCCAGATGGTCGAGGTTTTTCAGCTTTGCCTTGTCAATGGGGCTGAGCAGGCCCTCGTTCTTCATCTTATGGACAAAATAGGTGGAGGGAAAGACCAGGTCGTAGCCGCCGGCATCCAGAAGCTTGACCTTTGCATACATGGACTCGTTGCTTTCATAGGTAGCATAGGTCACTTTGATCCCGGTTTCCTTTGTAAACTGCGCAAGGACCTGGTCCGGCATATATTCGGTCCAGTTGTAGAGGTAAACGGTATTGCCGTCAGCCATGGCTGCGGCGGGAAAGAGCAGCATCAGAAAAACGATCAGCTTTTTCATTTGGTTTTCTCCTTTACCAGGTAATGGGCTGCGATAACTGAAAGCAGCGTAAAGATAAACATGAGGGTGCAAAGGGCATTGACCTCCGGCTTCACACCCAGTCTTACCATGGAATATATTTTCAGGGGAAGGATTTCAAATTCCGGCCCGGTAACAAAAAAGCTGACGATGACATCGTCCAGGGAGAGGGTGAAGCTCAGGAGCCATCCGGCAGCCACGGCAGGGGCGGTCATGGGCAGGATGATGTGGCGAAAGATCTGGAATTCCCCGGCACCCAGGTCTTTGGCCGCATCAATGACTGCCGGGTCAAATCCGCTGATCCTGGCGTACACCGTGACGATGACAAAGGGAAGACAGAAGGTTACGTGGGCCAGCAGCAGGGTGATAAATCCAAGTTTAAGTCCAAGAATCACAAACAGGCAGACCAGGGAGATTCCCATGACAATATCCGGGCTCATCATGGTGGTGTACACCATGGCGTAAAGGGGCTTACGGCCGGTGAACCGGTAGCGGTAGAAAGCAAGGGCTCCCAGAGTGCCGATGGCGGTTGCCACGATGCTGGAAGTCACGGCCACCGTGATGGAGTTCACCATGGCGTCCATGAGCATCTCATTTTCAAAGAGTTTTGCATACCATTTGAGGGTGGCCCCTTTCCAAACGGTGGCGTACTTGGCGGCGTTAAAGGAGTATACGATCAGCACCAGGATGGGGATATACAGAAAAAGGTATACCAGGGTCAGGTAGGATCTTTTAAGCAGCGCCATCACGCCTCCTCCATCACCGAGGTGTTGATCCGCTTCATGGTTTTAAAATAGATTGCCATCAACCCGAGCATCAACATGGTCAAAAATACACTGACGGCGGAACCGAAGGGCCAGTTGCCCGCCACCAGGAACTGGTTTTTGATCAGGTTGCCCAGGAGCATGGATTTGGCTCCCCCGAGAAGATCCGGTACGTAAAACAGTCCCATGGCCGGCAGGAAAACCATGATAGCCCCGGCCATGATCCCCGGCAGTGACAGGGGAAGGATGATCCGGGTGAAGACCTGCACCGGTCTGGCACCCAGGTCAAAGGCCGCCTCCACCAGGCGAAAGTCCAGTTTTTCCAGGCTGGCATAGAGGGGCAGGATCATGAATGGCAGCAGGGTATACACCAGGCCGATATACACGGCGATGTCGGTGTAAAGTATCTCCAGCGGCAGCTTGATGATGCCTGCCGCCCGCAGCCAGGTATTGATGATACCGTTGGCCTTGAGAATGATAATTAACGCATAGGTCCGGATCAGGGAGGAGGTCCAGAAAGGAATGATTACAAGCAGCAGCAATGGCTTCTGCCAGCGTTTCCTGGTCCGGGCCAGGAAAAAGGCAAACGGAAATCCTACCAGCAGGCAGAGCAGGGTGGTCATGGCCGCATAGGCAAAGGACTTACCGAAGATTTTCAGGTATACCGGATCTGCAAGGGCCATATAGCTTTCCAGGGAAAATGCAGGGGTAACAAAGGTGCGGGCATCCCGTTGAAGGACACTGACCACCGCGATCATCAGGGTAGGGACCACGATGAAGAGCAATGTCCAGGTGACCACCAGGGCGATGGCTGTGTTCCTGAAGGTCAGGATATGTGAAAGCCCCGGCTTATTCATTCGGCAATACTACCTCCCATCCCTGGATCCAGGAGATGCAAACTGCCTCGTTCTGGGCGTAGAAGATTTCTTCTGCATCTTCGTTGAAAAATTCAGTGGTGGCAATGCGTTTACCCGAATTCAGGCGGATGACCAGATCCACGGTGTTGCCCTTGTAGATCAGTTCCTCCACCCGGCCTTTCAAGTGGGGCTGGTCACAATCGTCGGATGCCCGCTGGATGACCATGTCTTCGGGTCTCAACAGGACCCGGATGTCCTGGTTGACGAAAAATCCCCTGCGGTTGCGGACGGTCATGGCCACATCCTCTACAAGAATATCCATCCAGTGGCCGTCCGTACCGGTGACCCTGCCGTCAAAGAAGTTGCTTTCACCGATGAAATCCGCCACAAACAGGTTGGCAGGCTCTTCGTAGATCTCCTTGGGTTCCCCCGTCTGTTCTATTTTACCGTTGTTCATCACCACGATCCGGTCCGACATGGTCAGGGCCTCTTCCTGATCGTGGGTCACAAAGATGAAGGTGATGCCCAGTTTCCGGTGGAGCTGCCGCAGTTCCAGGCGCATCTCTTTTCTCAGCTTGTGGTCCAGGGCGCTTAGGGGTTCGTCCAGAAGGAGGATCAGGGGTTCGTTGACAATGGCCCGGGCAATGGCCACCCGCTGCTGCTGCCCGCCGGAAAGACGCTGGATGCGGCGTTCACCGAATCCGGCAAGTTTCACCATGGCAAGGGCCTCTTCCACCTTCTCTAAGATTTCAGCCTCCGGCCGGCCCTTCAGGCTCAGGCCGAAGGCGATGTTCTGAAGGACTGTCATGTGGGGGAAGAGCGCATAGCTCTGAAAGACGGTGTTCACGTCCCGTTCTGCGGCAGGGATGTCGTTGCTGACAACCCCGTTGATGATCACCTGACCTTCGTCACAGGATTCCAGGCCTGCGATCATACGTAGCATGGTGGTTTTTCCGCACCCGGACGGCCCTAAGAGTGTGAGGAATTCCCCGCCGTAGATATCCAAGGAAATATTGTCCACCACGGTCTGGTTGTCAAACCCTTTGGTCACACCCTTGAAGGAGACGATCTGCTTGCCCATAGTCCCCTTCTTCACATCAGTTCAGCCACTCGGCCACGGACATGAGTTTTACGATCAGCTGATCCTCGTTAAAGGGCTTGCGGATAAAATCGGCAGCCCCCATGGACATGATTTTCTTGAAGGTGGCGTCGTTGGTCTGGGAGGTCAGCACCACAAAGGGGATCATTTTGTAGGCATCGTCGCGCTGGAGCTTGCTTAAGAGTTCCACCCCGTTCATCACCGGCATATTCAGGTCTGAAATGATCAGGTCGGGCCGTATGACGGTGACGGCATCCAGGGCCTGTTTGCCGTTGGTGGCCTGGGTGACTTTGCCCACCCCGTGTTTTTCAAGGCTTTTGACAATGAGCGTCCGCATGAGTGCTGCATCTTCCACCACCAATACTGACATGTCCTGAAGCTTTTTCATCCCGTCCTCGTATTTATTGGGTTGATTTCATAAATTAAACTGCGTGACTATACACGCACGCCCCGGATTACACAATTTAAAAAAATGTGAGGTTGTCTTTTGCATCCGGGGGGTTAGGCTTAGCTTGCCCGCCGTTTCAGGGGGGCTGCATCATTAGGCCGGGACATGGGTGTAAGGCCTTGGGCGGCTGCCATTTTATCCCTGAGAAACGAGGTATAGGCCATATCGGTTTTCATGATATGGTTTTTCAGCCAGTCTTTGAGAAAGTCCATCAGGTCCATGGTTACGCTGGCCTTGCCTTCGGAAAATTCCTTGCCGAAAGCAGATACCTGTGCCACCAGCTCCTGGTGCACCTTCTTGTGGGCGGAGGTTTCCGGGTAGCCGAACCGGTCAAACTGCTCTTCTTCAAAACCGAAGTGGAATACGGTGTATTCGGTGAGGTCTTTGAGAATGCGCCCCACTTCTCCGGCGCCTTTCTGGCGGCGCATGGCCTTGTGAAGGGCGTTGACCAGGCGGACCAGCTCTTTGTGCTGATCGTCGATTTCAGGAATGGCGGTTTCGAGTTTTGCGCCCCAGGTGATGATATCGGGAATATAGCGTTCCGCGGTGCCCGTCCCTGAGATGTCGCTGTCAGCCTGCCTGGAAACCTTGAATACGGAGATCATTTCGCGCAGACTCATGGATAGGGCGTCCAGGTCTCTGGCACCGTGGGTCAGGTGGCCGGCCTGCTCAGACATCTGGGCGGCCACGCAGTCCACCTGGGCGATGTCCGATGCAATCTCAGAGGCCACCAGGGAGCTTTGGGCCACGTTTTCGTTGACTTCGGAAATGCCGATGGAGGCCTGCTCGATATTGGCGGCCACTTCAGTGGCGGTGCGGGACTGTTCTTCCACGGATCTGGCAATATCATGGACAATGTCGTCCACGTTGGAGATGACTTCAGAGATATTGCCCACCTCGTGAACCGTGTCCCTGGTGGACTGCTGGATGCCTTCAATTTTTTCCCGGATGCTCTGGGTGGCGTCTGCGGTCTGAGCGGCCAGGTTTTTGATTTCATCTGCGACCACGGCAAATCCTTTGCCGGCCTGTCCGGCCCGGGCCGCCTCGATGGTGGCATTCAGGGCCAAAAGATTGGTCTGTTCTGCAATTTCGGTAATCACCTGGGTCACCTGGGTGATTTCCTTGGCCGCGTCACCCAGGTGGCCTACCTTTTCCCTGGCAAGATTCACCTGCTCTTTGGCGGCATTGGATATTTCGCCTGCATTGTCGCAGTTGCCGGCCACGCTGGAAATATTGTTCTGCATCTGGCCTGCAGCCTCGGCCACCATGGCGATGTTGGTGGAGGCCTGCTCACTTGCCGCAGCCACGGTATGCATACTGGTGTTCATCTCTTCGGCTGCTGCGGCTACGGAGTTGGACCGGGTGTGGAGATCGGAGGAATCCTCATCCATCTGTTCGGATGCGGCGGACACCTCTGAAGATGCTGCGGCAATGGTTTCCGTTTTGCTGCCGATGTTCCGGATAATGTCGTCAAGGTTGGAGACGAAGGCGTCGAATTTCCCAGAAAGGATCCCCACTTCATCCTCCCTGGTCATGGAGAGCCGTATGGTCAGGTCTTTTTCATCCCCCTGGGTGGTTTTTTCCAATCCGTCGGATAACTGCTGCACCGGTTTGAAAAACAGAAAATGAAAGAGAATGCCGGCGGCAGCCATGACACCTGCAATACAGGCCAGGGCGATGATGACCAGGGCACCCCGGGGGTCTGAGGCAAGCGTATGGGGAAGGGTGTTTAATTCAGTACGGACGGTGTTCAGGGCCGCTTTATCCTGTGCGCCTAACGCCTGGACATCGATACGGTCCAGTCGGGCTGCCAGATCCTGGGTGATACGGGCGGCAGTGGATGTCCGGACGGAACCTGCCGAGATGACAACGACGGTGAAGGCGATGCCGATAACTACAAAAAATGAAGCAGCCAGCTTTAAACTCAGGCTTTTCCTAAATAAAGACATGCGGGGGAATTCTCCTTAGTGTGCATTTCGTTAAAAATACGAGTCAAACCCGGTATCTATATCAGTTTTTTGGAAAAATTCAAATTAGATTAGAATAAGAAAAATGATGCGGGGGAGGTGCGGCACCTCCCCCGGCAGGCGTACAAAATTCTTAGGATTAAATCCCGTAATCCTTGCCGTAGTTTTCGATGACAAAGTCAATATCCTTGTCCCCCCGCCCGGAGA
>CAJWHT010000017.1 GCA_913041495.1 uncultured Desulfobacteraceae bacterium
AGTATCGGAGGGAAAATTTTGCTCCCATATCCGTTGCCCGTTTTTTGACTACAAGTGAACAAGTATCCAGACAATATATCGAGAACCAGGCCAAGAAGAATGCACTCATTCAGATATTGGAACAAAATGGCCTCAAATCGGTGACCACGCTAAACAACGACACCATTGTCAGCTATGAAGGCATGGTGCTCACCCCGATATCCTTAAAAATAGCTCCGTATACCCCCCATCAACAAGGGTATCCTTACATTGCCGATGTCTATTTCGCGTCTATGGCATTCCCGGACCAATGGGAATCTCTGCAGTATAAATTTAAAGTAAAAAAAATCTTCGAGGATTTTATTCTGCTTTTCAAATAAAATCCCACACCCCAAAGGCATATGACACACATGAGACCCCTGCTTTTCGTCTTGTTTTTTATCCCGGCGGTTTGGCTCACCTGCCCGCCTCTTAATGCCGGTGCTGCCACTTGCGCCACCCTGCTTACCGACGATCAGGGAATCGTGCTTTCAGCAAAAAATATAACTGAAAAACTGATACCGGCCTCAACACTTAAAATATTCACAAGTCTCGCCGCGCTGAAAACCTTGGGTACGGATTACCAGCACCCAATATGGTATTTTTACAATCGGGATACCGGGGATCTATCCCTCAAAGGTTTTGGAAATCCACTTTTTATTTCGGAAGAAATCAGACGGTTGTGTCAAATTATCATCCGAGAAGAATCTCCTTCCACCATCAGGGACATCATTTTGGATCATCGTTTTTTTACCCCGGACATCCACATTCCGGGAACGCAAACTTCCCTGAATCCGTATGATGCGACCACTGGCGCACTGTGCGCCAACTTCAACACAGTTTCATTTGGGTGGGACAATAAAAACAAGCGTTTCATCAGCGCTGAACCCCAGACCCCCTTGATGGCAAACTTTGAAAGCCTGATTGAGGCAACCGGCCTTAAGAGAGGCAGGATTCTTTTACCCACGGAACTGCGCGACATTTATGCAGGTCTACTGCTACAGGCATTTTTTCAAGAAAAAGGGATCACCACCACAGGTCTTGTAAAGACAGGAAATTTCAATGCGCCGGAGAGCAGCAAAAGGATTTTTCTCTCTAATTTCACCACCTCTGACATGGTCACAAAATTATTATATTACTCCAATAACTATATTGCCAACCAGCTGATGCTCATCATGGGGGCACACAGATACGGCCCGCCGGCAACCCTGGAAAAAGGCATGAGACACTTAAACCAATTTGCAGCGGAATCGCTAAAAAATGATGAATTTCAACTCGTGGAAGCCTCAGGACTTTCAAGGCAAAATCGTCTGTCCCCATCACAGATGATTGCGGTACTAAGGGCGTTCATCCCTTATTACAAACTCTTGCGGAAAAAAGGAAACGACTACTACAAAACAGGCACCCTGAATGACGTGAAAACGCGTGCAGGCTTCCTGTTGGGAGAGGATAAAAGATTATATCCTTATGTGATCATGTTGAACAACACCCGGACCGGGTATGGAAAGATACTAAAGAAGTTAAAGCAAAAAGTCAGGGCTGCGGCAAGAAAGCAGCCCTGAAACAAGTTAGATACGGCTCTTTTCTATATAGGCGTAGGCACTGTGATTATGGATGGATTCAAAATTTTCAGCGCTCACGGAAAACCAGGTGATGTTTTCATCTTCAATCAACTCTTTGGCCACATCCCTGACAATATCCTCAACAAATTTCGGATTATTATATGCTTTCTCGGTAACGTATTTTTCATCCTTCCGTTTCAGTACAGAAAAAATATCGCAGGATGCGGACCGCTCCACCAACTCAACGATATCCTCAATCCAGATGAACTTATGGAACCGGGTGGACACCAGCACTTCCCCGCGCTGATTATGGGCACCACATTCAGATATTTCCTTTGAACAGGGACATACGGAGGTAACGGGTATGGCAACCTTCAGCACAATATCCGCATTCTTTCCCGAATTTGCAGAACCGATGATGGTGCAGTCGTAATCCATCAACCCCAGCGCACCTGTTGTTGGGGACGCCTTTTCTATGAAGTAGGGAAAACTGATTTCGATATGAGAAGATTGTGCCCCCAGGGTGGTTTTCATATCCTCGAGAATCATTGTCATGGACTCAAGAGACACAACACTTCTGGATTGATGAAGCAACTCCACAAAGCGGCTCATATGCGTGCCCTTGCACTGGTGGGGCAAATCCACATACATGCTGATTTCAGCAACCGTAGATTGAGATTCCTTTCTTTTATCTCTGACAGTTACCGGGTATTTCAAACCTTTGATCCCCACCTTGTCGATGGGAATGTTCCTAAAATCGGGTTGATTCTGCATATCAATCATGTCGGCGTCTCTAAAAGATAATCCGAAGCAACGTTGCCCATTGCTCTGAATATATTTCCCTTTATATGTTTGTTGTGCCTGTACATCTCTTCCAACATTTTTCTGACTTCGCCCCGTTTTGTCCGGTCAGCACTCGGACAGGGATTGACAAATTCAGGAAAACCCAGGCTCCTTGCGAAACGGGTAATATCATCCTTTTCAACATATGACAATGGTCTGATGATATCAAGCGTGCCATCGAAAAAAGATTGCCTGGGTTTCATGGTGCCGATCTTACCGGCATAGAAGATATTAATGAACAGGGTTTCAATTAAATCGTCCTTGTTATGTCCAAGGGCGATTTTCTTGCAGTTCAAGGATCTGGCCAGCTCAAACAAACGCTTGCGCCGCATCCAAGAGCATTGGAAACAGGGATTCTGTCGGCCCTCACCAGCGTGGGCCTTGATCCCATCCTCGGTGGATATGATTTCCATGGGCAGGTAGTTGTCATCCACAAAGGACTTCAGCTCATCTGCCCAGGCCCCCTCAAATCCGGGATCAATGTGAACCGGAAAAAGCGTAAAGTGCACCGGTGCCCGCTTTTGAAGGAAGTAAAGTAAGTGTAAAAGGGTGAGGCTGTCTTTTCCGCCTGAAACACCGACCAAAATACGGTCCTTGTCAGAAATCAGGCGCCACTCTTCGATGGCCTTCCCAAGACCGTGATTCAGTTTTTTTTTCAGACCTTTGTTCAAACCGCTTTATTCGTCTTCAGGTTCCGCTTTTCTCTCTGCGACGATCCGGTTGGCTGCGATCTCTCTGAGCACAGTAACCACGTCTTCGTTCTTTGTGGATTTAACCAGTAGATCAGCCCCCTCACGGACCTGACGCACCCGCTTGGCAGCCAGGTGGACAAGGCCGAACCGGTTGTCTACATTTTTCAAACAATCTTCAATGGTAACTCGCGCCAAAACGATTTCCTCCGAATTTTTAAATCTTGTTGCATTAATATATAAAAACTTAAATAATTATAAAATATCAATGATTTCATAGACACGCTTACCGCCGGGTGCCTGAACCACAGCTTCATCTCCGGGCTCCTTGCCGATCAAGGCACTGCCCAGGGGAGAAGATACGGATATTTTCCCCTTTTTGATATCCGCCTCATCTGCGCCGACGATCATATATTCGACTTCTTCCTCAGTATCAAGGTTTTCCACCAGGACCTTGCTTGCAAAACGGACCACATCTTTGGGCACCTCTCCGGGGTCAATAACTTTTGCATTCCCTATCTTATAGGATATCTCCCCGATCCGCCCTTCAATAAAGGACTGCCGCTCCTTGGCAGCGTGATACTCGGCATTTTCCGACAGATCTCCATGAGCCCTGGCAACTTCAATGGCCTTGATATTTTCAGGCCGCTCAATGGTTTTTAATCTTTCAAGCTCTTTTTTCAAGGCTGCAAAGCCTTCTTTCGTAATAGGTATCTGCTCCAAAACTAAGAATTACTCCGTATAAAATAAAGTTGGTGCATAGAATCAGCCCTTTTCAAGACTGCATCACATGCGTATGTCAGCAGGTTCGGCTCTAACGCATACGGCCGATGATTGTGGTGCCGGCCTGGGTCTTATCCCCGACACCCACCTCGATATCGAATGCCAAAGGCAGGTAAAGGTCAAGGCGGGATCCGAATTGAATCATACCGTAGCGCTCCCCCTTGTTGACCCGGTCCCCGATTGCCGTATGGTTGACGATCCGCCGAGCGATAAGTCCTGCAATCTGGACAAAGGCAAACCGTTTCCCGGCGTCAGTTCTTACCACAATGGCATTTCTTTCATTATGCACGGAAGCCTTGTCAAAAGAGGCATTAATAAATTTCCCAGGTGAATACTGCACGCGCTCAACCACCCCGTCAAACGGAATACGGTTCACATGAACGTTAAAAACGTTCATAAAAATGGAAACCTTCTGACAGGGCTCATCCATATACTCGCTTTCGGCAAGCCGCTGCACAATAATGACTTTCCCATCCGCCGGAGACACCAGTGCATTGGGCTCCTCGGGTACCGTCCGGTCCGGGTCTCTGAAAAACCAGGTCACAAAAAATGTCAGGGCAACCGCCACCAGGGCAATTATCGTCCACCCCAAATAAAAAAACATCCCGGTTACCAGGATGGCTGTAAGAACGAATTTTATGCCAGGCACTGCAATGGGCAGCACTGCCCTCCCCGGCCATTTTGTTTTATCCATAGCCCCTCTTCATAATGACTATAACCTGATAATTATACCAAACAATTCGCTAATATGTCAACACCCGTCAGCATTGCCACCAAAATGCCGCTCTGCGTCTGACTTTCTCAGATATACCGGAGCCAGGCGATGTTCCGCAGACCGAAAGCCGTCAGGAGATGCGATTGTCTTGCGAATCAGGGCCGAGGCACTAACACCGTCCATGGAAGCCGGGCTAAAAAGTGCCTGCCCCCGGGTAATTTCAGAAATGAGATCCTTATACGCCTTGGACCCTGAGCCTACAAAAAGCGTTTCACTGCCGGCAGCCCGTATGGCGGTCTCCGGATCACAGACGCACTCTTCACCTTTGTCAATCAGCTCGCCCCGGTCAAACCGATACACCGCCGAATAGACTTCGTTTCGTTTGGCATCCATCATCACACACACAGGAACCTGCGACAGGATGAATCTGTAAGCGATACCGTCGAGACTGGAAACCCCCGCGGCAGGCCGACCCACCGCGTAGGCAAGCCCCTGTATCACGCTGATGCCGATCCGCAACCCAGTAAAACTTCCGGGGCCTCGGGCGGCAATGAAGCCGTCAATATCCGTCAGCGCCACACCGGCCTGATGATCGAGCATCTGCTCCACCATCGCCATCAGCCGTTTAGAATGCGTCTGCCGGCTTGCCCAGAACGCTGTGCAAACCGGCAGGTCATCTTCAAAAAGCGCCATACTGGCACCATGTTCCGCCGTACTGAGAGCAAAAAGACGCGTCACGATTATTCCTCTATCAAGGCAATGTCCAACACCTCGTTCACATCTTTAACACAGGTAAATTTGAGTTTGCTCTTCACAGCCTTAGGGATTTCATAAAGGTCTTTTTTGTTTTTCTCTGGAATAATAACGTGTTTGATACCGGCCCTCAAAGCACCCAGCGCCTTCTCCTTCAACCCGCCGATGGGAAGCACGCGTCCCCGCAAAGAGATTTCACCGGTCATGCCAACCTTATGATCAACTTTTTTACCGGTAAAAGCGGAAACAAGTGCCGTAGCCATGGCGATCCCGGCAGAAGGACCGTCTTTAGGGATGGCGCCGGCAGGGACGTGAATGTGAATGTCATTATTGTCAAAGGCATCTTTGTCAATACCCAAAGCCTTTTGGTTGGCTTTGGTATAGGTCAATGCCGCCCGGGCAGACTCCTGCATCACATCACCGATCTGTCCGGTCACCAGCAACTCGCCCTTTCCCTGAAACAATGAAATTTCAATATACAGGTGCTCACCGCCCACCTCTGTCCAGGCCAACCCTGTGGCAAGGCCCACCTGGCTTTCTTCCTGATCCAGCTCGGATATATATTGGGGCGGTCCGAGATACCGATTCAGGTTCTGCTTGGTAATATTGAAACGCCCTTTTTTGCCTTCTGCAATCTGGCGGGCTATCTTGCGGCACACCTTATCCAGCTTGCGCTCCAGCCCTCTTAGGCCGGCCTCAAGGGTATATTCGGAAACGATACTCTCCATGGCCTTGGGGCTGATATGAATCGATCTGCGGATTAACCCGTTATCTTTCAGTTTCCTGGGCAGAAGGTGCTTTTCTGCAATCACCAGCTTTTCCTGCCGCGTGTACCCGGAGATATAAATCAACTCCATACGATCCAGCAATGCCGAAGGAATCGTGTCCGCAATGTTGGCTGTTAGAATAAACAACACGTTGGACAAATCAAAAGGCATATTCAGATAATGATCAGAGAACTCAGAGTTCTGCTCCGGATCCAACGCCTCCAGGAGGGCGGATGAAGGATCTCCCCTGAAATCACTGCCAAGCTTATCAATCTCGTCCAGCATGAATACCGGATTGTTCGTGTTGCACTGACGAAGCCCCTGAAGAATTCTGCCGGGCATGGCACCGATGTAGGTTCGCCGATGCCCGCGGATCTCGGCCTCATCACGAATGCCACCCAACGACACCCGGTGAAACTTACGCCGCATGGACTTTGCAATGGCCTGGCCCAGAGACGTTTTCCCAACACCCGGAGGTCCTACAAAGCAAATAATCTGACCTTTTTTACCGGGATTCAGCTTCCTTACGCTGAGGTATTCAAGAATCCTCTCTTTGGCCTTATTAAGCCCGTAGTGATTCTGATCAAGTATATCTTTGGCTTTCTTGATATCCAGAAAATCTTTTGTGGACCGGCTCCAGGGCAGTTCGACAATACAGTCCAGATATGTCCTGACCACCGATGCCTCGGAAGAATCAAAGTGCATCTGCTCAAGGCGTTTCACCTGTTTGAATGCCTCTTTTTCGCATTCTTCTGGCAGTTTGCATTTTTTTATCTTGACTTTAAACTCTGCGATTTCAGCAAGTTTATCGTCGCTTTCCCCAAGTTCCCGGTGAATGGCCTTCACCTGTTCGCGAAGATAATAATCCCGCTGATTTTTAGATATTTCATCCTTAACATGGGTCTGGATCTTGGCCTGCACCGTTGACAGATCCAACTCCCTGGCCAACAGGTCATTCACCCGTTTTAACCGTTCGACCGTATCTGTTATCTCCAGAAGAGATTGGGCATCTTCGACTTTCAGATTCAGGTTGGATGCTACAAGATCGGCCAGTTTCCCCGGCGACTCAATATGAGACAACAGATCCCCTACGTCACCTGAAAATTCTCCCTTCAATGCCAAAAGCTTTTCACTGTTCTCCTTCACGTTTCGCATCAGGGCCTCAATTTCGATATCGAGTTCATCAGGTTCGATATCGGTGAGGACTTCAACCGCTACTTTGAAAAAAGAACGTTTCTGCACGTACTTGACAATTTGGGCTTTGGCAATCCCCTGGACAAGCGCCTTGATCCTGCCGTCGGGCATTTTAATCATTTTCTGGACCCGGCCGATAGTTCCCACTTCATAGACATCATCGGTGCCGGGTTTTTCAATCTCTGAATTTTTCTGGGCGCACAGAAATACATACCGGTCATACTCCACACACTCTTCTATCGCCTTGATAGACTTTTCCCTGCCCACAAACAGGGGAAGCAGCATATCCGTGAATACAACCACATCCCGCACCGGCATCATGGGAAGGGTTTTGGGTATCTCTTCTATATTGCCTTCTTTTTCTATGATCTCTATCAGATCATCAATATCTGCTTCAGCCATCTACTCTCCTTATAAATCAAACAAGACCAACACAGGGCAATGCATGACTACCTACCGTCCTGGCTGGCCTCCCCGTCCCGGGGGCACGTATTGGTATTTAGATTGGTATTAGAATAAAACACTTTTCTTTTTTTACAATATGCTTGAAAAAATAATTTTAAACCCGGATAAACTTAGGGTGATATGTGACGGCCTGCACCCGGCACCTTGGGTTCCAGCAGCGCAAACTAAAAACCAAACAGCACATTTAACAAAGGCAATTACCATGGCATTGCACCTGCTGCCCCCCCAAATTCTGATCTTTTCCTTTTTCTTTGGCATCTGCGTGGGCAGCTTTCTGAATGTGGTCATTGCCCGGGTTCCCGAGGGGAAATCAATTGTACACCCCGGAAGCCACTGCCCGGCATGCAAAGCCAACATCCCTTTTTATCTGAACATACCGATTTTAAGCTACATCATTTTGAAGGGCAAATGCAGCAGCTGCCGCAAGACGATTGCCATCCGCTATCCGCTGGTTGAATTTATCACAGGGATACTGGCAGCAGGTGCCTGTCTCAAATACGGCCCCGGGCTGCCCGGGTTATTCATCTTTGCCTTCGGGGCAACCCTTATTGCCATATCCTTTATCGATATCGATCACCAAATCATTCCGGATGTGATCAGCTTGCCAGGTATCCTCGTCTTTTTGAGCGCACCATTCTTTTTACCGGAGATGACACTTATCCGAAGTATATCAGGAGTCCTCATTGGCGGCGGCATTCTATACAGTGTGGCCCTGGTGTACTACCTGCTCAAAGGACAACACGGGATGGGCGGGGGTGATATAAAGCTTCTGGCAATGATCGGTGCGGCAATCGGTCCGAAAGGCGTTTTATTTACACTTTTTGCAGGATCAGTTCTGGGTACCCTGATCGGCGGTGCGGTTATCTTGAACAAAAAATCGCCGGAAGGATCACCCAAGCGCCAGATTAAACTACCGTTCGGCCCGTTTCTGTCCATGGGAGCCATAGTCTACATTTTCTGGGGAGAACAATTGATGCAGTGGTATGCCAGAATCCTGAACGGTGGTCTGTGATTTACCAATTCAACACTCAATCGGCATAGCAGACTTCGATAATCACACGTCCTTTGGTTGTCCTGAACGGAATACTGACCACATGACTGCCGGCATCCAGGTGGGAAATACTTTCATCTCGTCCGATAACTACCTTTGTGAACTTTACTTTTATTTTTTTATCCAGCTCGGCGATCTTGGTGGTGACATGCCCGGCAATCATGTTGCTGATTTCCCCTACGGCATCGGTGATTTCGTCGTTAATCTCTGTCATTTCCTCCCCAAACATGGCAGAAACAATACCTAGTATACTTTTTTCTGAGAAGGAAATTGCAGCGCTTCCTTCAAGATCACCGGAAATCTCCAATAGCCCTGATATATCGCCTTGTGAAAACTCATTGGTCTTCAAATAGGCGGGCTCTGGTTTTACTTTCACAAAAGCCGTGGTGTCGAGAATGTGCAAAGCGCCCTCTATAAAAGGGTTCACAAGTGATACGTCCATATTTTTCTCCTATTTTGACCAATTCTATGTTGTTTGAAAAAATCTGGCAACGAAATTTTCAAAAAATGTGAATAAATACTTGACACGCACTTCTCAACGACGTAACGTACGCAAAAAGCTGATTTAAATTTATTTAACTTTTAGGAAGATATTTATCATAAAAAATAGACGAATTCCTAAAAACCAAAAAAAGGAGTGATCAAGATGAACAAAGGCGATTTAATCAACAAGGTTTCAGAAGTTCTGAACAGCAAGAAAGAAGCTCAGGCAGCAGTTGATTGCATGATCCAGGCAGTAACAGACGCTCTTTCTAACAATGACTCTGTTACCCTCGTTGGCTTTGGTACATTTAAAACAGCCGAAAGAAAAGCCAGGAAAGGTAGAAATCCCCAGACTGGTAAAGAAATCAATATCCCTGCTAGAAATGTACCCAAATTTGTACCGGGAAAAGCCCTCAAAGACGCCGTAAAATAATCGAATCCTTTTTTAAGTAAAAAATTATTCAGGCAGTATTTGACATGGTCAATACTGCCTGAATGGGTTTGAGGCCATGGGATTTGAGATTGATAAAATATTTCTCCCTTCGGTAGGGGTTGATCTGGTCTTTGATATGGATTCACTAACCCCCGTATCCAGATCATCCATCATCTATGATACAAGTTATGGTGACAAAACCATCACCATTGCTCAGCCTATTGTTCCGGTAACCTCGGAAACCCGGTTTGACCAACTCCACCTGACAACCATCGTGCATTTTAAACAGCGCAGGGCCAGGGTGGGTCTGGCATGCAAACCGGTAAAATTTATTGATCAGTACCAACTGGCCAACAACTCGGTTACCAAGGCGCTTGTCATTCAGTACAAGGAACCGCCCATTGAAACCAACATCAGGGCGGCGTTCCGACTCCCCTTAAGCCAGCGGCACAATATCAAGGCAAAGCTGTTGTTCAATGGTGTGGAATATTTTACCGCCAGGGATTTTAAGATCAAAGACATATCCTTTGCCGGTATGGGGCTTGTGGTTCCCAAAAAATTTGGCAAAAAGACCAATCCCCTGACAGAGGTCAAGCTCACCACCCCCGTTCCCGTTGGAATGATCTTGGTGGATAAAAATGAGAAAGACCCCGTTGGCACATTTCCCGTGAAAACCAAGGTGGTCAGGTTGAATCCGAACTACTCAGAGTCCCATATGCTTGTGGGATTAAGGATTACAGCGATCATGCCGGAAAGCGAAGATCTTTTGAACCGCTTTATTCACAAAGCCCAGATTGACGAGTTAAAGCGGATCAGCAAAAGAGGATAGTAGCCCCGGGATATACCCCTCTAACCAGTCCAATATCTCTATTTGCACAGGCTCAAAATCAGTTTCACCCTGACTGCGGATTTCCGCCAGCTCTTCGAGTGCCTCTTCGCAGGTATACTTTGTATCATTTTTATATCCACGAACAGCCTCACCCGGCAGGTTTCCGGCAAGGCGTTCCATATGCGTTAAAAAACCTTGCGACAGCGCATGGCTTGCCCCCCCGTAATTGCGATCCATAATCCGTCGCGCCATTTCCCTTATGCGTCGGCTCTCAAACCCGTCGCAAGCTTGCGCCTTTTCTCCAATGGATAAGGAATGAAACAGGGACATATCCGCTTTTTCCCCGGATGAAAAGAATCCGGCCTGATAAAGGGATGCATCCCAATCAAGATCCGGAATCAACGGATAGGAAAATTCCCTGTGATAATTCGCCGTTTTCAAGAAAAGGGCGGGATCTTTGTCCATGATCGACAAATTTTCTTCATGGGCCTGGATCGCCTCTGGCGTAAGCCGCTGCCAGAACCGATCCAGGCAAGGCAGTATAAAGTATTGATCCGCAGGACGTTTTCGAATCACAAAAATATCGTAAATCCCGTTGATTTCGTCCAGCGCGTCAAACATCCCGTCCCGATCCGTTCTAAGCCATAGGCCTTGGTTTTTATATGGAAAAGAATTGCCTAGATAGATGACAGGTGCAAGGTAATTCACCCTTGCCCCAAAGGACACGGACACCATAATCCCCATGCTAAAGCGCTGGGTTCCCACCGAGACAAGCCGCCCCAACCGCTCAGACCGATTCAGATCTTCATTTTTATCATAAAACCCGAGGACATACTCCCACACCTGGTGTTGCACGGATAAGCGACGCGCCAGACACAGCAAAGCCTCCACATCAGCCATTGCTTCATGCGCCCTTCCTGAGACCTCAAAGCCATTTTCTTGGCAGATATGCTCCAGCTTCATGCTCGGGTTGCCATCCTCACGCACCGGCCAATCGAGAACGGCGGGATGAAACAACCTGAAAACAGTCGCCACCGGGAGCATGTCAATTCGCGAACATCCGTTGGCATATTGATGGGAATACGGATCAAGCAGATTACGATAGAATAGAAATCTTAAGAACTCGTCATCAAAACCAAGGGAATTGTATCCGCAGGAAATCGTATCAGGCGTGTTAAGCAGCGCGTGTATTTTACATGCCGCCTCATACTCGCAAATCCCCTGTTCAAGTTCCGCAGGGGTCAGGCAATGGGTCAAAAAAGCGTACGGGGAAGGCACAACATCTGGCCTGAGGCGGATGGTTATGGTTTCTCTGGCCAACTCATTAAGACATTCATCCGTACGGATACAGGCAAAGGTCAACACCTGATCAAACGCAGGATTCAGTCCGGATGTTTCAATATCGTAAAAGAGATAGGTTTTCATGGTTACAGGAGATCGCAAACCCGAAAAGGGGGAACAAAATAAATTTGCTCCCCCCTCCAGGAGAATCGATACTGTATAAAAAAGACTATCTTTTTGAGAACTGGAAACTGGCTCTTGCGCCTTTTTTACCGTATTTCTTACGTTCTTTCTGTCTGGAGTCCCGGGTCAGGAATCCGGCGGATTTGAGCACACCGCGAAGCTCCGGATCAGCCAGAACAAGGGCCTTGGAAACCCCAAGCCGAACAGCCCCGGCCTGACCGGTCTGTCCGCCACCCATTACGGTAACTTTGATATCAAAGGCATCGGCCTTATCCGCCAAAACAAGAGGAGAGGTCAGCACATCCTGGTTTACTGAGATGTCGAAGTAATCTTCCATCTCTCTGTTGTTCACAACAATCTTGCCGGTACCAGGTATAAGCCACACTTTGGCCACAGAATCTTTCCGCTTACCTGTTGCGTAAAAAACGTTTCCACTTTCCATTGATAGTATCGCGTCCTTATTCTTTAAATTTCAACAACTTCAGGTTTCTGAGCAGCATGGGGATGCTGATCACCTGTGTATACAAACAGTTTTTTGCCAAGTTTTCTGCCAAGCCTGTTTTTGGGAAGCATTCCCCGGACCGCTCTTTTGAGGATCTCTTCAGGCTTTTTCTCAAGCAGCTCTTTGGCTGTTTCAGACTTGAGCCCGCCCATGTAACCGGAATGACGGTAGTAAGTTTTCTTGTCCATCTTATTTCCGGTCAGACGAATTTTGTCGGCATTGATCACAACCACCCAGTCTCCCATATCCACATGGGGGGTATAAAGCGGGTTGTGCTTACCGCGGATACGATAGGCCACCTGAGACGCAAGCCGTCCCAGCACCATATCTTTTGCATCAATCACACACCAGTTTTCTTTGTTGTCAGCTCGTTTAGCGCTATATGTATATTTTTTCAATGTTCCATGCTCCTCTTCATAAAGACAATCAGCGATAAATACATATTTTACGGAACAATGTCAAGCAAATATTATAATTCTATTTGTTTTTCATCACTCAGCTTGGGGGCAAACATACCGGACTCCGATTTGGGACCTGTCATTTTAGGACCCTTCATTTTCCCTGTGGTTTTACAGGCCACGTCCGCATTAAGAACACCTCCGTTTTCAACGATCAGGTCCTGGCACTCCACCTTGCCTGCACAGGTGCCTGTGGACAAAATAATCAACTCTTTGGAGGCCGTCACCTCGCCTTGAAAATTTCCACCGATGGTCAGGCTTGATACCCGCGTGGAACTTGAATCGACACGCCCGTCCTCTGCGATGATAACGACATCACCATCAATCGTTCCGGTTACTTGCCCCTTGATAATCAGCTTGCCCGTGCTGGAAATAGAGCCTTCTATCTTTAGCTCTTTATCAATGATGCTTAGATTCTGTTTGTCTTTTTTGCCCACCATAAGGTCTCCTCAACTGTTTTTAAGAATATCGATGTAAATTTTTCCGACCTCTTCTCCCCCAAGAGTCGTTACCACGTGATACTTTAGGCCCTTTCTCTCCAGAGAATACCTGGGCATGAGCACCCCCGCCCCTGTATCAATAACGTATCCCCTATCCTCTCCGTCGTTTCGGCTGTTATTGCCTACAAACCCCTTAAAATTAACAACGTACTCGGACGGATCAATATCACCGGTAATGATATCGACAATCACCAACCTGTCCCCGTAGTTCAGGCGGACATGGTCATAGTTATCGACCATAACGGTCTCACCGTTGACTTTTAGTTTGTACCGGATACCGTCTGCCTTTTTTGAATCGCTGACTGCCAACCGGCCTATGGGCACAGCCCCGGGCGTATCCCGTATATCCAGAAACACCGAACCGCAGGTGTAAAAGTCCTTCTTTGCTTCAATCCGGGTGGATTCCAGTATTTTTAACTTTTTTTTCATATCGTTGAATTCATTGCCCAGTCCAATGACATCCACACTCAAGCCGCGTTCGTAATTGGTGATGATATCGTGCACCTGGATAACATCCCCGCGCTTAATGGTAAGCCGCTGCATTTTCCCCACCACCACAGGAATGGAATCGTTAACCGAAATTATCATGTACTGCATTTCCGGTTTTTTCAAATCAATTCCCGGCGTTTTGGGAATGATATCCATCAACGCCATGAATCCGTCCACCGCCCAGATATGCTGCTTAACCTTCTGTTCAAGAGGAAGAGACTTTGCCGATTCAATACCGAAGGCCGGGATTTTGCAAATATTCATTGCATAATAGGTGGCTGATCTGCGTTGCTCCTTATGCAGGCTATCCGGCTGATTCGTTCGATGATTGTTAAAATGAAAGTGCTGGGATGGCACAGGTATTGACGCATTCATCCGCTCGATCACCGTCAGTGCCATCTTTTCCAGATCAATATCCTTTGCACCGGCATTCTTTGCACGTCTCAGCACAGCCGCATCCGAAATGATTGACTGTCCGTATCGCCCGGGATTTCTCTGTTCGCTTTCCCATGTGGCGGAATAAAAACCTGAGCCTTCGTGGAGATTGAGGAAACAATCGCTTTGACAAATCAGCTCTTTTAGGACCTCAACGACCTTTGCCTCATAGTTACGCGTATGATCATCCATGAACTTGCGATTCATATCCTGGTTGATCTGGCGCTCCTTTTTGGTGATGGAGGGGAAATTTGCCCTGGGCACGACAATCAGGTTCCCCTTTTCAAGGGATAGATCCGCAAAATAATCGGCTGCCAGAAATCCACCGGGTTCATCTCCCTGGATTCCCCCGACAATTAAAAGGGTCTTTCCTTCAACCCTCCCGAAACTGCGGAACACGTGAAGTTCATTTTCTTCCCCCTCAAAAAACACCGTATGGGTCTTCTGGCCGGCATGGCACAATCCTGCGGCCGTCATCAGGACAATGCCAATCAGTGCGTATACAGCCTTTTTTATTCGCAGGGCCATGGCCACTATTCAACAACCAACTCGTTGATTTTCATAGTGGTTTCAAACTTCAATTTACCGTCATCATTAAAAATATAAACCGCTGCAGTATTGAAAGACTCCGGGGCAGATTGGTTTCTAATGGTGAACTTCACCGGTTTGAAACGAGAAATGGAAAAATACTGCCCTCTTTTGTAAACGGAAGGCACCCCTTTTTCCATGGGAGAACTGGGTACCACCACCCATTGCGATGGTTGGGAATCTTTTGGTTTCAGCACCGTGAAGATGCGCCCGGATATCCCCCCCGGTTTTGTTGATACGTTCCTGATGTCAAAACGGACGATCAATTCCCCGTCTGAATTTCCCCGGGATACGGTAAACTCCTCCACTGCCACAAATGGTTCATTTGCAGTCTCAGAGGAACCACTTTTTTCCTCAGCGTCAAAAGAAGAAGATCCGGACTCTGCCGCCTCGTCGCGTCCATTCTCCGGCGTACCGGACAGGGGGACTTGGGATGCGTCCTCTGCCGTATCCGGCTCAGGTTCGGGTTTCGGTCTGACGTCCGGCTTTGGCGGAACACCGGCCTTTTTCACCTTAGGCGATGCATTGTCAACACTTGCAGCGCTCTTTTTCGCAACAGGTGTTTTTGCTTCGGCAATCTCCGGCAGCTCGGGCTTTTCACCGGACATAACCAAACGGGCCATCAATAACTCTTTATCCCGGGTGAGCCTGCCCACCTTTTCTTCCAGGGTTGCAAGATCAGATGCCAACGCTTTATTTTCCTTGTTGGCCATGTCAAATAAGGCATACAGGCCTGCGGCACAGACAAGTCCGACAACGCTTGTGATAAACAGCAGGTAAAGCATTACCTTCAGGTGTCCGCCGGGACGCATCTCGCCAAAATCGTCCACCACAAGAATCTTTTTTTTGCGGCTGGTTTTATGTGGTTTGGGTTTTGCCCGGGCTATTTCCCTTTCCAATTCTCGCGATATATCTTCCATACCCCACCTTTTCTAACCAGTTTCAACCGTTTTCTTCCCTGGGTGGAAAACCCTGAGGATTTATAATTTTGAAGAAAGCTGACTTCATATCCGTCTTTCCTCTGAATGACCTTATAGTCCTTTCCCGTAACAGATATATAATCATATCGTTTTGCCAGATTTTTTTTCCGTTTGACCCAGGCGGCCTTGCCCATGCCGTCGGCGTAAAAATCATTGGCATAAAAGGCCGCATATTCAGCCATATCCTTGGCAGACCACGCCGCAAGCCATTGCTGAACGGTTTCAACCACGGCGATACTGTCTGATTCGTCAGATACAAGCTCTCTTGCAGCAGCCACCAAGGGAATATCGGAGGCCCCGTAAGGTTTTGCCCGTTTTTGAAAAAGATCACCCACGATCAGCGGGGTTGATCCGTTCCTGATAAAAAGCTGGCGTTTCCCCAGATACCTTTGATCTTCTTCCGTCCCCACATAAAGATCCATCAAAGCCACCAATGTGTCGCCATGGGCGTAGATCCCCTTGTTTTTTATCTGGATCCGGAAGGCCTGTTTCTTGGCCACAGCATTCTTTCTTATGCCAAGCCAGGTTTCCCACCAGGAAATATCCGGCAGGTATTCTCCGGCATAAAATGCCAAATACTCATGATAACTGCCGGCAGACATGGCATCGGCCCATTTATCGATAAAGGCGGATACGGCCCGCCCCTGCGCGTCAAGCGTTGACTTGGATAATTTTTCTATGGTTTCCACGATAATCAGAGGTGTGGCGTCCAGATGGATATACTCTGCCAGGGACATGATATTCTCATTTTCCAGGGCAATACACCCATTGGAATCCATAGGTTTAAGCGCCCTGTCCGTCCCGTGAATCCAAATGGCACTGCCCTGCTTTCCCTGACGCAAATCCAGAAAATTGGGATAATCCGAAGGAAAGGCCTTTTTACCGTAGACCGGCGTAAGATATCGGTCTTCATATTCATCCTTCAGAAAATAAACCCCCTCGGGTGTTTTTTTGTCCCCCGCCTTAGACTTGGGGCCTGCCACCTCCCCTGTGGAACAGGGCACATAAAAGGAACGGGTGATTTTACCGGAGAGGGAAGAATACACATGAAGGGTCTGGGTCTTTTTTTCAACGATGATGGCGTGCTCTTTTTCCGGCATCATCACCAGGGCTTCAGGTAAGCGGATTTCATCTGCATGTACCGGGAAACCGGCAACAGTTGCAACAACTGCCAAAATAAACGTACGGACAATGCGTTTCACTCTAACATACCTGTCTATTTGGATTTCAAATCCAGTTTCAAATGCCGGCAGGCGGCTTCAGACGCCCGCCTCCCGCTGGAAGTCCTTAACACCAACCCGATCTTCAGCAGATAGGGCTCCACCACATCCACCAATGTATCGGTTTCTTCCTGAAGGGTGGCGGCGATGGCTTCAATCCCTACCGGGCCGCCGTTGTAAAAGGATATAATCGTTTTCAGATAACTCCGGTCAAGCCGTGTGAGTCCCAAGTTGTCAATGCCCTCTAAAACCAGTGCCTCTTCCACGCAGGAAATGGAAACCTGCCCGTCATATTTCACCTGGGCATAATCGCGCACCCTTTTCAACAGGCGGTTTGCCACCCTCGGGGTACCTCGGGAGCGTCTGGCAAGCGCCATGGCCCCTTCATCGGAAATACGGGTGCTCAGTATGGCGGCAGATCGCTTGATGATCACCATGAGTTGTTCATCCGAGTAAAAATCAAGGGTCCGAAAAATGCCGAAACGGTCACGAAGCGGCGCCGAAAGCAACCCGACCCGCGTGGTTGCCCCGATAAGCACGAACTGCTTCAGGCGGAATCTGTGGCTTCTGGCATGAATCCCCTTGTCGAAAACGAAATCAACTGCAAAATCCTCCATGGCGGGATAAAGAAACTCTTCCACCACTTTCGGAATACGGTGAATTTCATCCACAAACAGGATATCTCCCTCACCGAGATGGGTAAGGATTCCCACCAGGTCGCCGCCCTTTTCCAGGGTCGGTCCGGATGTTACCGTCAACTCCCGCCCCATTTCATTGGCGATGATATGTGAAACCGTTGTTTTGCCAAGCCCCGGCGGACCGTGGAGCAGGATATGATCCAGGGGTTCGTTGCGTAATTTGGCTGCCTGGATGGCGATTTTGAGGGTATCCACCGCATCTTTCTGGCCGATGTAATCGTCAAAACGGGTAGGTCTTAGCGAGACAATATCAGGGGATCTGTCCTCCTGGGCCAGGTGTTCGGAAACCACCCCTTTTTTATCTGAATTGTCCGAGGAAAAGGTGATGATATCCGAGTCCATGCTTAACGGCTCTCCTTGTAAATTTCATCAAATAGATCTTCAGGCGTTGAAATACCCGGATTCCTTTCAAACGCCTCTTTGATCATCCGCCGGGCAGACGCCGGGGAATGGCCGAGCTGTTCAACAAGAACATCTCCCACCTGTTGGGAGATATCTTCTTTTTCCATTGCGATTTCCGGTTCCGGAGCGTCCGGTGCATCCGCAACAACACTTCCTGCGAACATCGACACTTTCCCATGGAGGGTGGCAATGATTTTCTCAGCCGTGCGTTTTCCGATCCCGGATAGTTGGGATAAAAACGCCGTATCTTTATCCTCAATAGCCCTTGCGACCTGGGCCACCGGTTTGGTCAGGGCCTTGATCGCCTTCATGGGGCCAATGGCCGCCACTGTGATAAAAAGCTGAAAAAACGCCTTATCATCCGGTGATAAAAATCCGATCAGGACGGGTTTCGGCTGGCGCTCCGTTACGTGGTAATAGATAAACAAGGAGACGCTGCCGGAAACTGCTGATTCGGCCATGGTTCTTTCAAGGGTGATCGGGTCTAAAAGCACCTCATACCCAATCCCGCCGGCCTTTATAAGAATACCGTCCGGCTCCCTGCAAAGGATTTCCCCTTCAATATATCCGATCATCCCTCTTTTCCGTACCTGTACAAACCGGTAATTGCCAATCCAAGTGCATCAGACGAATGAAAGGGCCGGATCGGGCTGCCATGATTTAACAGGTTCCGGACCGATCTTTCCACCTGGTGTTTATCCGCGCCACCGTTACCGGTAACGATCTTTTTGACCTCCCGCACAGATACTTCCCGTATCTGCGCGCCTGCCTTGAACGCCGCCAGCAGCAGCACTCCTGAAACTTTTCCCAACATAATACCCGATCCCGGGTATTTTTCAAGGGAGTAAATATCCTCGATCACCACAAGGTCGGGCTGTTGCTGTTCCAGAAAAGCTTTGGTTTTTGAATAGATGTGACTGAGACGGACCTGGGGGGCATCTTTGGCATCCGTGGAGATGCTGCCGAATGAATATTCGTGAATATTCAGGTTCTCACCCAGAACAACACCAATCCCCGTACCGGCCAGTCCAGGATCAATCCCGACGATCTTTTTCATGGAGTGGGGAATCTAATTCAAGCCTTTGAGCTTCTCCCGGGCATATTGTGCTTCCTTGGAGTCCGGGTGACGCTTGATCAGTTCCTTGAGTATCAGACGGGCGTTGGCCTTTTCCCCGAGGGCGGCAAAGGCGTATCCTTGCTTCAGACGTGCGGCGGCAGTTTTATTGGACTTGGGATAATTTTCCAAGACCTTCTGGTATTCAAGGATCGCTTTTTCATACCACTTTTCCGCGTAATAACTGTCCGCGATCCAGAATCTTGCGTTGTCCGCCTTGGATGAATTGGGAAACTTATTTATAAAGTTCTCAAATTGTATCCTGGCGTTTTCCTTGTCCCCCTGGTCAAACATTTTTTTTGCCAGGTCGTAGAGAGCCTGTTCGGAATCCGGGCTGACAGGGGTCTCGGAGGGGGTACCCACATCTGGCTCAAGGGCCTCGGTAGGTTCAAACCCCATATATTTTTCAAGGGCAATCACCTTTTCAAAATTTCTTGAAATCGCATTATCCAGACGCGTCAGTTCCTTTTCAAGGCTCTCCTGCCGGGCCTGCCCGCGGGTGCCCAGATTGTGCCGCAGCTCCTCGATAAGCCCCTCAATCTGATAGAACTTTTCCCTGAGTTGCTCAATTTCGTATTTGACTTCCGCGTAATTCTCCCTGGTGGTTTTCGAAGAGTCCTCAAGATCCCCTTTGATCCGTTCAAGATCTTTTCCGGCAGAGGCGCTCGCCCGCTGTGCAGATGCCAGCCGATTATTTTCCATTTCAATGGCGGCAACCCTGCGTTCCAACACTTTGTACTGGTCCGGAGCCACGCAGCCGGCCACGAGAAGACCAAAACACACCATACAAAGAAAACGTTTCATAACATACTCCAGGGAAGAATAATTAAAACACCGGGCACACCCGGATTAAACCGGCTGTGCCCGGAAAAAAACAAAACCTGCAAATAAAATTATTTGATGACGAATTGCGCCCGTCTGTTTTTACGGTAGGCTTCTTCAGTCATTCCCGGATCAAGGGGCTTTTCTTCACCAAAGCTGATCATGGTCAGACGCGCTGCAGAAACCCCCAGGTCCACCAGATAATTCTTTGCTGCCCGGGCACGCCGTTCACCCAATGCAAGGTTATAATCCGTGGTACCCCGCTCATCACAATGCCCTTCGATGGTCACTTTAGCCATGGGATTGGCATTCAGCCATTCGGCCTTTTCCTTGAGCAGCATCTTTGCCATGGCGTTGAGTTCAGCACTGTCAAATTCAAAATGGATGTTCTGATTCTCAAAACGGTTCTTGGCAGCTGCGATTTTAGCCGCTTTTTCCCTGGCCATTTTTTCTTCAATTTCCTGCTGTTTGATACGTTCCGCTTCTGCTGCCGCTTTTTCTGCCGCTGCAGCTTCGGCTGCCGCCTGGTCCTCAATGGTAGTGGATTCAGACACTACTTTTTTCTGGGCACAGGAAACCGTCATAAAAAGTCCTGCCACCAGCACGGCCATCAACAGATTCATCCACAAATTTCTTTTCATTACGCCTCCTTAATGGTTACTCAATTATTATGTAAAAACGTATAAACCCTTAAATTATCAATCGTCCCAGGTCTTGAATGCCGCGGACCAGCTTGGCTGGCTTTGCTGCCCTTTCATGTGCAGCAGCCGCCGCTGATCCTTGCCTGCGGCAGTCATGACAAACAGCCGGGAAACACCGCCCTGCCGGTTGGATTTAAAGGCAATCAGGCTGCCGTCCGGTGACCAGGTCGGGTCTTCATTGTCTCCCTGATCCATTGTCAGCTGCACCGGGGCTCCGGCCCCGGGGTCAACGCTCATGACAAATATATTAATTCTATTTTTCTCAATGCCTACGTAGGCAATTTTTTTTCCGTCCGGGGACCAGGCTGGCGAGGTATTATAGCGGCCTTCAAACGTTACCCTGCCGACCTCTCCGGTTTCAAGGTTCTGTATGTATATTTGAGGTGTGCCCCCCCTGCTGGAGGTAAAGGCGATTTGCTTACCGTCCGGTGAGAACCTGGGTGAGACATTTACCCCCCAACTCTTGGTAACCCTTTTAATAATTTCTCCCTTTTTGGTCAACAAATATATTTCCTGACTCCCTGAAAAACTAAGGGTCGCCGCTAGTTTTAACTGATCCGGCATCCAGTCCGGTGCAATATTCATCCCGTCATAGTTGACGATGGCTCCCCTGTTTTCCTTAAGATGCTTAATGAAGATATCCGGCTTTCCCTGGGCGTAAGAAACATACGCCAGCCACTGGCCGTCGTGTGACCAGGCAGGAGACAAGGAGATGCTGTTATGCCGGGTGATCCGCCGGGGATTATGCCCGTCAAAATCAGCAATATAAATTTCCTTATTTCCGTTCACCGTTGAGACAAATGAAATTTGACTGCCGAACACACCGTAGTTGCCCGTCAGCTCAAAGGACAGTTCTGAGCAGAACCGATGAATCGTGGACCGAATTTTTTCTTTACCGACACTGTGATACCTTCGCCCAAGAAGTAATTTGGTGTTCAGGGTGTCAAACAGCCTAAGTTCAAGCATGTAAAGCCCCTGCTCTGCTTTAATCCCCCCTGTGATCAACAGGTCCGCACCGATGCCGGTCCAATCCCTAAAATTGATCTGCCCCAGGGCGATCCCTGTTTCGGCGGGATCAGACAAAAACGCGTTGGCATTCATCACTTCCAGATATCCGGTAAAATCCAGTGCATCCCTAAGTATCTGTTCGGCCCGTGCCCCTTCCCGGATTTCATCTTCAGCCGTGTTAAAGGCTTTAAACCGCGTCACGGCAATGGGAGTTTTCTTTAAAAAAGGATCGCTTATATTAATGTAGTCATATTCTTTGGCTACGGCAGATGTGACGGATAATAAAAGCAGAATTCCCACAAGTGTGGCAGTTGCCATTGAATAATGTTTCATTGTCTTACTTCGGCTCCTTTTTTACGCACCAAAAAATTTTATTTCAACCCCTTGGGGGTAAACCCTAGAACAACGTCGTAGGAGGTCATCCCCGGCGGTAATTCCGGTAATGGGTTGGATCTTCTCACCGCCTTTTTTGCCGACTCGTCCAAATATTGATTTCCGGACCTGGTTTCATAAGAGATATCCCTTATCTCACCACTTTTTAAAATTTTGATGAACACCCTGACCTCAAGATCCTGGTTCATTCCCGCCAGCACATCGTTGAATACCCAATTCTGGCTGATGACAGATGCAAGCACCATCTTATAAAGTTCAAGCGGTCCCGAGCCTCTTTCACCGTAACCGCCCCCCTGGCCATTCCCCTGCCCAGCCCCCTGAGTCGCTTCGTTTTCACGGGCGGCAATGGCAGACTGCATCCGCTCAAGGGCCTGATTGATCTTTTCCTGATTTTGGGCTTCTATGCGTTTGGCCAGCTCTTGCCTGGCTTTTTCCAGTTCCTCTTCAGGATCCTTTTTGGGTTTGGGCTTGAGTTTCTGATCCTTTTTCTTTTTAACGGATTTTTTATCCCGTTCGGCGATCAGCTCCTTGATATTTTTCGGTTTCTTTTTCAGACTGATGTCCGGTTTGAGCACAGGTACAGGTGCCGGTGTTTCAGGCGGCACTTCAACCGGTTTCGCATTCAGATTCACGGACGCATCCGGCTGCGGCTGAGGCGGTTGCACAGGTGCGGGTTCAACCGCGGCGGTGCTCCCTGAAGGACCGGGGGCAAAAGAAACCAGATCCACGCGTACCACCCGGGGTTTGGGCCTTGAGAACTCGAAATCATGCCAAAAGAAAAGGCCTGTAAAAAACAATGCATGCACAACCAATGACATCAGGCAAAACAAGGTAAACTTACGGACACCATGCCCTTGCTGCTCAGATACAAACCGATTCCGGTTTTGGATTCGCGACCGTATACCCATATGCGTCAGATCAATTTTTTTCCCGGGTGGTTTCCTGGTCTTCAGGAAGGGTGATCATCCCCAGGCTGTCCACCCCGGCTTTTTTTATCTGGGACATCACGTTGACCACCACCCCGTAGGGGACCTTTTTATCCGCCTTCAGATAGACCTGTTTTTTATCCAGGTTTTCCATGACCGCCCCCAATTTTTCGGAGAGGAAAGCGACACTGACTTCCAGGTCGTTAATATAGACTTTCAAATCGTTGTCAACAGAAACGATGAGATTATCCTCGTCAGTGGGCAGCGCCTCGGAAGACGCCGTGGGCAACTCCACATCCACCCCCTGCACCATCATGGGCGCAGTCACCATGAAGATAATCAGCAGTACCAGCATGACATCCACAAAGGGGGTGACATTGATCTCGGACATGAGTTGGTCGTTACCGGATCCCAGCTGCATCATGCCTCCATTTTTTTCTGGATATCTCGTTCGATGATATTGAGCAGATCCGCAGAGAAACTCTGGAGTTCGGAATCGAGTACCCGGATCCGGTCAGTAAAATAGTTATAGGCAATAACCGAAGGGATGGCCACGGCCAGCCCCGCCGCGGTTGCCACAAGTGCCTCCGAGATACCCGGGGCGACGACGGCCAGACTTGCGGAGCCGCTCAACCCGATACCCTGGAAGGTATTCATAATCCCCCATACCGTTCCGAAAAGCCCGATAAAAGGCGCGGTGTTTCCCGCTGTGGCAAGAAAGGGAACCAGCTGGGTCAAACGGCGGACTTCCACATTGATGGAACGCCGCAACGTTCTTTTAACGCTGCCCATGGCCTGGAAATATGACACTTCGGATTTCATGGAAACCGTCCCGTCTTTTCCGTCGGATCTGGCCACCTCCATATAGGCGGTGATAAAAATCCGGGCCACCGGACTGGACCGAAGCGCCTTGGCCTTGGTAAAGGCATCCGCCAAGGTCCTGCACTGCCAGAAAACCTCGGTGAAATCCGAGGATTCCCTGTAAGCCTTCCTGATATACCTGAATTTTATGAACATGATCGCCCAGGAGATGATCGAAAAGAACAACAGCAAAAGCATGATAAATTTGACAACAGGTCCTGCATCATTGAGCATGTAGAGCAGGCCGACGGATTCCGCGGTCATAAACCCCTCTCCTTATCGTTATTTTTTCCTTGGGAAACATACCAAAAACCCAACAATAAATCTACGTATATGAGCAATACCAATAAAGTCAACACGAAAAAGCCCCTTTGCGTAAAGCAAAGGGGCTTTTAGTGCTTACTTAACGGCAAATGACGTTAGGCAGATATGAATACCCTATCTTACATCATTCCGGGCATTCCGCCGCCCATGCCGCCGCCGGGCATTCCGCCAGGCATGCCACCGGCATTTTCTTCCGGGATCTCGGCGATCATGGCTTCGGTGGTCAGCATAACAGAGGCAACGGAAGCTGCGTTCTGCAGGGCGAAACGAACCACTTTCTTAGGATCGATAACACCGGCTTCGATAAGATCTTCGTAAACGTCGGTTCTTGCGTTGTAACCGAAGGCGCCTTCAGCTTCTTTTACCTTATTGATGACAACGGAACCTTCAACACCTGCGTTGTCAGCAATCTTGCGCAGGGGCTCTTCGATGGCGCGGGCAATCACTTCAACACCCAGTTTTTCTTCGCCTTCGAGCTTCAGGTCAGCCAGGGCAGCAATGCTTCTGACCAGGGCAACACCGCCGCCAGGAACGATACCCTCTTCTACGGCAGCGCGGGTGGCGTTCAGGGCATCTTCAACCCTGGCTTTCTTTTCTTTCATTTCTGTTTCAGTGGCAGCACCGACATTGATGACAGCAACGCCGCCGACCAGTTTGGCCAGACGTTCCTGGAGTTTTTCCCGGTCATAGTCGGAAGACGTCTCGTCAATCTGGGCCCGGATCATTTTTACGCGGCCTTCAAGTGCTTCTCTGGAGCCGGCACCGTCAACGATAGTGGTGTTGTCTTTGTCGATGGTGATGGATTTGGCCTGGCCAAGATCCTGCAGGGTAACATTTTCCAGTTTAATGCCGATATCTTCGGAAACCACCTGACCACCGGTGAGGATGGCAATGTCTTCCAGCATGGCTTTTCTTCTGTCACCGAAACCAGGGGCTTTAACTGCAGCAACGTTCAGGGTGCCGCGCAGCTTGTTGACAACCAAAGTGGCCAGTGCTTCGCCTTCAACATCTTCGGCAATGATAACCAGAGGCTTACCGGTCTTGGCAATTTCTTCGAGAACCGGCAGCAGGTCTTTCATGGAGGAAACCTTTTTGTCGCAGATCAGGACAAAGGGGCTTTCCAGGGCAGCAACCATTTTCTCAGTGTCGGTGGCGAAGTAGGGAGACAGGTAACCGCGGTCAAACTGCATACCTTCTACAACATCCAGGGTGGTATCCATGGATTTTGCTTCTTCCACAGTGATAACACCTTCTTTACCAACTTTGTCCATGGCTTCGGCGATGATGTTACCGATGGTGGCGTCGTTGTTGGCGGAGATGGTACCTACCTGGGCGATTTCGTTCTGGTCCTTGGTGGGCTTGGCAAGGCTTTCAAGATTTTCAACAATCTTGGCTACGGCCTGATCAATACCACGCTTGATACCCATGGGGTTGTTGCCTGCAACAACGAGTTTCTGACCTTCTTCGTAGATGGCGCGGGCGAGAACAGTGGCGGTGGTGGTACCGTCACCGGCCATATCGGAAGTTTTGGAGGAAACTTCTTTTACCATCTGGGCGCCCATGTTCTCGAACTTATCTTCAAGATCGATCTCTTTGGCAACTGTCACACCGTCTTTGGTGACGTTGGGGGAACCCCAGGATTTTTCAATAACAACATTTCTGCCCTTGGGACCAAGGGTGACAACTACGGCGTCAGCAAGCGCCTGAACACCTTTGAGCATTGCTTCACGTGCTTTGGCATCATATTTAATTTCTTTGGCCATTTTTAATCTCCATTTATATACTTTTAGTTCAGTTTATTTCGCTTCAATTCAACGTGCCAGACTCAATAAAACCGGCAGATCAACGCATCAAGCGTAAGTCGTCTTACTCGACAACGCCGAGAACATCGTCCTGGCGCATGATCAGATAATCAATGCCGTCGATTTTAACTTCAGTGCCACCGTACTTGCTGAACAATACGCGATCCCCAACCTTTACATCCATGGGAAGCAGCTTGCCGTCTTCACCCATGCGGCCGTTACCTGTGGCAACAACCTTGCCTTCCGCGGGTTTTTCTTTAGCAGTATCGGGGATAATGATGCCGCCTTTGGTTTTTTCATCTTCTTCAACACGTTCAACCAGAATTCTGTCGCTAAGTGGTCTCAGACTCATGATACAATTCTCCTTTAATATTAACGTTTGTTCATAAATTTTATAGGTCTAGGTAAATTCAACTCCATTCAGCGGATGTATCTTTTTTCTACCCGTCTGACTTGGAAGCTGTTTTTTCTGAACTGCTTGTGGATGTTTCTTTGGTGTCACCACCGGACTTGGTCCCTGATTTTGCACCGCCGTAATCAGTGACATACCAACCGGAACCTTTGAGGTGAAAGGAACTTTGTGAAATCAATTTCCTGAGATGACCCTTGCAGGCATTGCAGGTCTCAAGGGGGGGCTCTGAAATCTTCTGGAAGGCTTCTTCGATTTGTCCGCACGCCTCACATTGATATTCATAAACTGGCATTGGTTACTATCCTTCTACACGTTATCTGACTTTAATGTTGCCGTATTACTGCTTGAAAAATCAAAACTAAAATAATAAGTCTTTTTTCCTTGTCAAGGCGGTTTATTCAAAAATTTCCCCACCTGGCCACCCGTTGGCGGATCGATGCCAATCCTTAAAAAATTCGAGCACTTCACCCACCCCATCCATGGGTATGGGAAGGATAATTTTTCGGGTTAATTCATGAACTTTTCTTTCTTCTTCATAGGTCACATCAGATTCGGATGTACTCTCATACCTGTGCTCAAATCTTAAGAAACGAACCACGTGCACCAACTCATGGACAAGGATGTATAATAAAAAGGGAGACAAAGAGATACGCACAGACCTGGAAACAAAATTTAGTATCGCGGGATCCTGCAGGCAAACCTTATATAAACTATAGGTGGAAGACCCCAGAAAGTCCCCCCGTCTGCGGCCGGCATACTTCAATACCTGGGCAAAGGGTCCGTCCACCCTCTCGTGGGAAAGAAGCGCCTCACCCGTCTTGATGTCGTACCGGTTCTTAAGCCACTGGGCAGGGGAAAGCTTAAAGTAATTGTTCACCAGATCTTCGGCCAGTAAAACCGACTGATCAACAATTTCAAGCTCCGACGGATCAAAGAAGCGGTTTTTCATTGCACCCCCAACCTGCACCTAACAAAAGAATGGACTTTCATTTAAAACATATGCTATAGTAACAATTTAGTAAATTAACAAACACCAAGCGAGCAATAAACCTAAAGGGGGTGATTTTTTTGGGCAGCGTTATCAAGAAGAGAAGAAAAAAGATGCGTAAGCATAAACACAGAAAACTCCTTGCTAAAACCAGACATCAGAGAAAGAAAAAATAAGATTTAAGAGGTTACGCCGGCCCTGCCGGCACCACTCACCAAACGAGTGGCTTAAGTCATGGGGAGTATTGAGTTGCCCTGCTAACAGACCAACTCAATACTCATATCCCATCCTAAATATCTACTCGCCGCTTCCTTTCAGATACTTCATCAGATCAGAATCCGTAGACAGCACCATGGTCGAATCCTTTTCCAGCGTTTCACGGTAAAGTTCCATGGTTTTCACAAATGCATAAAATTCCGGATCCTGGCCATAGGCTTCTGCATAAATACGCGTGGCCTGTGCATCCGCTTCACCTTTAAGGGTCTGAGCTTCGCGATATGCCTCAGACTTGATCACTTGAAGCTCACGCTCTTTTTCACCCCTGATATTACTGGCTTCCCCCCGGCCTTCGGCACGGAATTTTTCGGCAATCTGGTTTCGTTCCGCTATCATTCGGTCGTAAACCGAGCGACGAACACTATCGATATAATTGATACGCTTGATCTTCATATCAACCACCTCAATGCCGAACTCAGCCAATTTCTCCCGGGCCTGCCTTTCGATTTGCCTGACGATTTCACGGCGACCCAGATCCACCTTATATCGAACCAAACGCCGGTTCTCATCCCCCTCATGGCCGCCGCCCGCAATAGCCTCAAAAGTATCCATGGGGCGATCCGTATTCCTTACACTTTCCACCAGAGGGTATGAAGATATCAAATCACGCACCGCCGGATCGATAATGTCATCCAAACGCTTGAGTGCGGAAAATTCATCTTTTACGGTCTGAAAATATACGACGGGATCACTGATCCGCCACCGTGCAAAGGTATCCACCCAGATATAGGTTTTATCCTTTGTGGGCACCTGTCCCGGATCCCCGTCCCACTCCAGCAGGTTTTTGGGAAAGTAGTTCGCCTTCTGTATAAAGGGGATCTTGAACTTCAGACCGGGTTCTTTTTGCGCCTCTCCGACAATCCTGCCAAACTGGGTAATAACCACCTGCTGCGTCTCATCCACCACATAGGCAGATCCATAGATCAGCACGATCAAAAGGCCGACCATCGCAAGGACACCAAACTTGAAATTATTCACTTTTTCATTTGTCATCGTTACTCACCCTTCTGTAGAAATCTATCCGGCATCTTGTCGCCCATATTCAAAAACGGCAGCAAATTTTTCTGATCCGCATCAATGATATACTTGTTACCGACCTTTGGCAGCACCTCCAACATCGCCTCCAGATACATCCGTTTCTTTGTCACATCTTTTGCCTGGGCATAGGCTTTATAAACTGCCTTAAACTTAGTGGCATCACCCTGGGCACGGTTCACACGGTCAATAGCATACCCTTCTGCATCCTTAATCAGACGTTTGGCCTCACCGCGAGCCAGGGGCACAGCCTTATTGTATTCCTCCCTGGCCTTGTAAATGGTTTGCTCTTTTTCCTGAATGGCCTGGTTAACCTCATTAAATGATGCCTGAACCGGTTCCGGCACGTTGGTTTTTTTCATCTCGATATTAACGATGCTGATACCGGCTTTTGCCGCATCCATCTCCTCTTGGAGTATCTGCTTGGCAGCCATGGCAATCTCCGCACGACTTGAAATCACCTCATTGATACTCCTGTCACCGATAACCGTCCGCATGGTGGCTTCCGACATATGTCTGAGCAAGGATCTGACATCTTTTACGTTAAACAGATAGTCTTTTGGATTTGACCGCCGGTATTGAACGATCCAGGGAACAACGGCCACGTTCAAATCCCCCGTAAGCATCAGGGAGGACTCCTGCCTTGACGACTCAGCAGAGGTCCGGTACGTATTCGTGCTGTTGAAAGTCTTAAACCCGAATTCTTCAGTTTCAGGGGTCTTTACGTTTACCTTGGTAACCTTTTCAATCCCTGTGGGAAGCTTAAAATTCAATCCGGGCTGGGCAAGTCGGTTATACTCGCCAAACCGCTGGATCACCCCCACCTCATTGCGGTCCACTGTAAAAAAGGTTGAGGATCCGATATACAATGCCAGCAGTGCCAGGCCCACCAAAAGCACCCCTGGAAATTTGAATCCTTTAAATTTGTTCATAAAATCATCCAACTGCGGGGGCTTTGGCATATTGGGCCCACCCCCCTTGTTCTGCTCATACCGTTGCTGGTTTTCTCTTAGCTTTTCCCAATCCCAAGTCATAAATTTTTTTCCTATGCTGTGAGTCCTCTTTTCGCTGGTGTTCAGTTTTGAAGTATTTGTTGGCAAAATATGACTTTATTTAGCTTTATCAAGTATAAAAGGCAATAATTATTTGACGAATCCCATGCAGGACAAGGCCTGAAGCGCTTTTGAACCCAAGCATCTTTTAGGGTATATTCCCCACAGGATCTATGGTATTAGTTAAGGAAGAGACTCACCCATGCAAGGACAAAGAACATTGGTCAAAAACGACAATAACGACAAACTCGTTCATATCAGTGATATCCTGACCAAAGCGCTGGGCAAATACCGGCCGGCCGGGGATATGGAAATGACCCGTATCTGGGATGTCTGGGACGCTGCAGTGGGCAGCCCCATTGCCATGAATGCCAAGCCGGATGCATTCAAGGACGGCATGCTCTTTGTCAATGTATCCAGCTCCGCCTGGATTCATCAGCTCAAGTTCCTGGAAAAAGAGATGATCGCCAACCTGAACAAACAGTTGGATGCCCCCCTTGTCAAAGGGATCCGTTTCAAAATTGGACGAATTCACAGTTGAACCGCTCTTTGACGGCCGTCTTCACATCCACCAGCCAAAGTCAGGCTACCGGTATGCCGTAGACCCTATTATTCTCAGTGCACAGGTATCGCCACAACCCGGCTCACATATCCTTGATATCGGCTGCGGCTGCGGCATCATGCCCCTGATCATCGGCCACAGGTTCCCCCGGACAACAATAACAGGTGTCGAACTTCAAAAAACTCTGGCCGACCTGGCGGCGCGCAACTGCAGGGAAAATAAACTGGCCGGACAAATCCGGATTATCAACAGGGATATTCTGGAATTATCCCCAGATGATTTCCCCACCCCCATAGACATGATCATTTCCAATCCGCCGTTCAAGAAAACCCTGACGGGACGGCTCAACCCGAATCCCCAAAAAGCGCTTGCCAGGCACGAAATTGCATTAACCGTAGACCAATTATTCAGCCAGGCCCACACCCTGCTATCCAATGCCGGAAGACTCATGATTATTTTTCCCTCAGACCGCTTGGCAGATCTGTTTTCAGCTGCAAAAAAAACGGACATGACACCGGAATGGATACGTTTTGTCCATCCGGTGGCAGAAAAAGAAGCCAAACGCGTCGTATTGTCTGCCGCAAAGAATACCCAAGCATCCTGCAGGGTTCTGCCGCCATTGACCCTGTATTCAAAACAAAATTCCCCCACCCAAGCCTATAAAGATTTATTTACCCCTTGACACGGCGCTCAAAAGATAATATTTTGCCCGGGTCAATTCGTTAAGGAGAGGTGACCGAGCTGGCTGAAGGTGCACGCCTGGAAAGCGTGTGTACCCTAACCGGGTACCGGGGGTTCGAATCCCCCCCTCTCCGCCAGAATTCAAAGGCTTGGGGCAAGTTGCTCCAGGCTTTTTTATTTTTCAGCAATCGATTACTGCAAAAAGGGTAAAACACAAACAGACCACGGCTTATACGCGTTGCCCCCGGGTTAAATCACAGCACCGGTTGACCCGTCCCATCCCCTTCTGGTATATAAGTTTGTCTGGCACCCGTCAGCACCGGAGATTATATATAATTAAGGATATTTACTGGCCCGGAAAAGGATGCGGAAAGATGCAGGCCTCCCATCTTGACCGGCCGAAGAACCGCCGTTCATGTCATATCAAGTACTTGCCTTAAAATACCGGCCCCAAACCTTTGAAGACGTTGTGGGTCAAGACCACGTGACCACCACGCTGACCAATGCCATTGCTGCGGACCGCGTGGCACACGCCATCTTACTCACCGGCCCGAGGGGCACAGGAAAGACAACGATCGCCAGGATATTGGCCAAAGCCATGACCTGCGCCCAGGGGCCTACCGCAGTGCCGTGTAATGCCTGTAAAATCTGTACTGATATTATCAACGGCCATTGTGCGGATGTGTTTGAAATTGACGGCGCCTCAAACAACAGCGTGGAGCAGATCCGGGATCTGAGGGAAAATGTCACCTACATGCCCTCATCCGCCCGGTTCAAAATCTACATCATTGATGAAGTGCACATGCTGTCTGTTGCCGCCTTCAACGCATTGCTAAAAACCCTTGAAGAACCGCCGGCCCATGTATTGTTCATCTTTGCCACCACAGAAGTGCATAAGATCCCGGCCACCATCCTATCCAGATGCCAGCGCCACGATCTTTCCAGGGTGCCCCTGAACCAGATTGCCGGCCATTTAAACAGCCTTTGTTCCAAAGAGGCCTTTTCCATCTCCCGGGAAAGTCTCGATCTGATTGCTTTGGAGGCAGACGGTTCTATCAGGGATTCTTTGAGCCTGCTGGACCGGGTGCTATCTTCAAGCCCGGACAAGACCATTTCCCATGAAGCGGTTGTGGACAGTCTCGGGGTCATGGACCGGAAAATCATGTCAGACATATCCAACGCCGTATTTAATAAGGATGGGGCCAGCCTCATCCGGCTGGTGGACAAGGTAAATGATTCCGGCATGGATTTGAAAAAATTTTACACGGATATCATTGCCCATTTCAGAAACCTGAATATCGTCAAACTTTGCGGCCGCGGGGCACCTGCCCTGAATCTGATAGATTCCGAAAAAGAGGCATTGTTTCAATCGGTGGCAAAAATCCCACAAGCCTATCTGAGTCTGCTGCTCCAGCGCCTGCTTGACGACGACGCCCTCGTGCGTCTGTCCTCCCACACCCAGACCGCAGTGGAAATGGTACTGCTGAAACTCATCCAGATCAACTCCGGCGCCCAGTTGGATGACATCATCACCAAACTGGATACCCTGGCCCGCCAGATTGACACAAAGGTTACGGCAAATCCGGGAGTCCCAAATTCCCCGTCTATACCTTCGGATACCCGGTCTCAGCCACCCGCATCTCCTGAAATCAGGGAATCCGGGCCACCGCAGACACCCGGTCCGAAGGCACCGCAGAAAGCATCACAGTATTCAAACCCTGTGCCGCCTGCATCAGCACAGGCGTCACCGCCAGACATGCAGGTACCACCACAGGGCATTCAGGAGCCGCCGCCCGCAGCCCCATATGCCGATGCACCGGCACCGCCCGCCGGACCACCACCCCGGGGGGCAAACGCACCGGCACCAGCCCCTCAGCCATCTGTTCCGGAATCGCCCTTAGGACCCGTATCCTGGACAGAGTTTTTAGGGATCCTTCAGGAAAAACAACCGTCCCTGTACACCCTGTTGTCAAAAGGCCGTGCAGACACTTCGGACAAGACCAAAGTTTCCATTGAGTTGAACGGTTGCTCCGCATTTGAGTCCAAACGCCTGAAAACCAAAGACAAGGAACTTCAGGCCCTGAGCCGGACGCATCTGGGAAAACCCATCAACATTATTATGACCACCCAAAAAGGGACAGCCCCCGCCCCCTCTCAAAAACGAAAAGCCGAGGAACAGGCGCGTCAGGCAGCCTCCATGCACCCCATGGTTCAAGAGGCCAGACGTCTCTTTGACGGAGAAATAATTCTCTAATCAACCCCAAAGGAGTCAATCAAATGAAAAATATGAACAACATGATGAAACAGGCGCAGAAGCTGCAGAAAAAGATGTTAAAAACCCAGCAGGAGTTGGCGCTGAAGACGGTTGAAGCCTCTGCCGGCGGCGGTATGGTTAAAGTCGTTGCCAACGGCGGCCAAAAAATCGAATCCATCGTTCTTGAAAAAGAAGTGGTGGATCCGGAAGACATCGAAATGCTCCAGGACCTGGTAATGGCCGCGGTGAACGATGCCCTGAACAAATCCCAGGAAATGATCTCCTCGGAAATGGGTAAACTGACCGGCGGTTTCAACATACCGGGGTTATAACCCCATCCTGGAAAGGCATCGCGTGTAAGCGCCCGTGAACCATTACCCTGAAGCCATATTAAAACTGATTGATTCGCTGTCCACCCTCCCGGGAATCGGGAAAAAGACAGCGGAACGCCTGGCACTGCATATCCTTCACGCCCCGGATCATGAAGCGGCAACATTGGCCGGAGATATTATTGAACTCAAAAGCAGTGTACGGCTTTGTGATACCTGCTTTGCCCTGAGCGAAACCGAACGGTGCCGGATCTGTGCAGATCCGGCCAGGGACAAATCCGTCATCTGTGTTGTTGAAAATCCCACAGACATGGCTGCCGTGGAAAAGGCCAACGCGTTTACCGGGCTTTACCACATACTGGGGGGAGCCCTTTCCCCCATTGACGGCATCGGCCCCGAAGATATCCGGCTGTCGGAATTGTTTACCCGCGCAACCCCCAAAGAGGTCCAAGAAATCATTCTGGCCACCAAAACCAATGTGGAAGGCGAAGCAACCGCCGCCTATATCCAGAACAGACTGGCGACCACCGGCATCAGGCTGACCCGGATCGCCTCGGGCGTCCCCATGGGCGGAGACCTGCAGTACGTGGATCCGCTCACCATGCAAAAAGCGATGGAAAAAAGATATGGATGTTAAAGAACTTACGGCCCGGGACATTTTTGAATGTAGGCTTTGCGGCCAATGCTGCAACGGATTCGGGGGCACGTACATAACCCGGTCGGACATTGAAAATATTGCCGCCTTCATCAAGGCGGATCCAGCTACCTTTGTGGAAACCTATTGCGACATGTCCGGTTCAAGACCTGTGCTGACCCTCAACCACGAAGGAACCTGCATCTTTTTTGATCCGGACAAACAATGCACCATTCACCCGGTTAAACCGTATATGTGCAGGGCATGGCCTTACATTAAAACCATTATTAAAAACCCTGAAAACTGGGATATCATGGCCAACTCCTGCCCGGGAATGAGAAAGGGCATTCCCGGCAAAGACCTGCAGCGCATCGTTGCCATGGAAAAAGAAAAACTTGACCGTTCATACGACCGGGAAGAATAAAACAGCCAGAGTTGACGGATAGTCCCGCACTTGCTAATTAGACGTAAATCTTTTCACATGGATTGGTTGAACCCAAGAGGAACGCTGTGCATTGAACCCAAAGGGCCGTCAAAATCTTGAAGAACCCGGTGAGATTGTTTCCCTGTTGATCAAAGAGGGACTGCTAACCCGGGAAAAGGCACTATACGCCATGCGGGTGAAGTCCAAGCTGTCACCCGGAAAAACCCTTCTTGATACCCTGAAAGATCTGAAGTACATCGAAGAGGAAAAGGTTAAGGATGTACTGCGCCGTAACCACCTGTCCTTGCGCATCGGCGACCTCATGGTGGAATTCGGCTATCTGCCCAAAGAAAAACTCAATGCCGCCCTGAGCATCCAAAAGAGCAACAAGACCAAACGGCTGGGACAGATCCTCATCGAAAACCAGTACATGAGCGAAAGCGCCTTTATTGAAGCCCTGTCCGTTCAACTGGGATTTCCTTTCATTGATCTTTCCATTCAGGATGTGGACAACAAACTCCTGGAAAATATCCCCATAAAATGGTGTATGGCCAACAATTTCCTGCCCGTAAAAAAAGTCAAGGATAAACCCCTGGTGGCCTTTGCCGACCCCTTCAACAAAGCAGATATCCAGGGCGCACAGAAGCTGTTCGGCAAAAATTTCATCATGGGCATTGCCTCGCCCAATATGATCGAAAAAAAACTGGAGCGCCTGGACAGCGGCACGGCCCGCACCAAAGGCGAGGTGGACGAAAATACGGCCATCGGCATTGTGGAATCCATTATCTCCAACGCCATTGACCAGGGGGCCAGCGATATCCACATCGAACCCTTTGACGAGCGCCTTCAGGTCAGGTTCAGGGTGGACGGCATCCTGATCCCTTTTAAAATGTTCCCCATCAATGCCGCATCCATGGTTTCTGCCAGGATCAAGGTGTTGTGCAAGGCCAACATCGCAGAGAAACGCCGGCATCAGGACGGCCGCATGTCCTTCGAACACCAGGGAAACTCCTACGACCTTCGGACCTCTTTTTTTGTAACGGTCTTCGGAGAAAAGATCGTATTGAGAATCCTGAACCGCATCGATCAGGTCATAAAAATCGACAACATCGGCATGCAGCCGAAGATGCTGGATAAATTCAGGAAGGATGTGCTCAAGGCACCTTCAGGGGTAATGATCATAACCGGCCCCACGGGTTCAGGAAAAACCACCACCCTTTACTCTTGCGTGTCAGATATCAGCAGCCCCCAGACCAGCATCGTGACGGCTGAAGACCCTGTGGAATACGTTGTGGAAGGGATCTCTCAATGCTCCATCGATGCGGGGATCAACCGGACCTTTGAAGAAACCTTGCGCCACGTTGTCCGGCAGGACCCGGATGTCATAGTCATCGGAGAGATCCGGGACAACTATTCTGCCGGGGTGGCCGTGCATGCCGCCCTGACCGGCCACAAGGTGCTGACCTCCTTTCATACCGAAGACAGTATTAGTGGCATGATCCGGTTGATGAACATGGACATAGAACCTTTTTTGATATCTTCAACCGTCACCTGTGTGCTGGCCCAGCGGCTTCTTCGGCGGGTGTGTATTCATTGCGCAGAGGCGTATAAGCCCTCATCTGCCGATCTTAAAATGCTGGGGTACGGCCCGGACGACATGTCAAAATACGATCTGGTGAAAGGCAGAGGGTGCCCTGTATGCAACCACACGGGCTACAAAGGGCGCACAGCCGTATTTGAAATGCTCGTTCTCAACGATTTTATCAAAGAGGCGATCCTGAAATCCCAGTCCAGTTATGAACTTCGACAGTTGGCCATTGAATCCGCCGGGTTGATCACCTTGATGGAGGACTCACTGTCCAAAGTGTCCCGGGGCATCACCTCCCTGGATGAAACATTCAGATGCATCCCGCGGCTGAACCCTCCGCGCCCCATTGCAGAAATTAACCGGTTATTAGGAGTGGTATAATCTTATGCCCGAAAAACCCGTCAGCATTATCGATCTTATAAAACAACAGATCAGAAAAGAAGAATCCCTGCCCGTACTGAATCCCAAGGCGACCAGGGTACAGGCGGAGGCCCTCAAGGCGGAACCGGACTTTGCGGTGCTGACCCGTTTGATCCGTATGGACCCCACCTTGACCACCCAAATTCTAAAAACAGCAAACTCCCCCTTTTACAAGGGGCTGGGGGATGTGGACACCCTCAAGGACGCAGTCATCCGCCTGGGACAGAACGAAATGGTCAATATCATCATGAAGGTGGTGCACCAGCAAAATTTCAAATCCAAAAACACACTGATCAGAAAGTACCAGAACAAACTCTGGACCCATTCCGTATCCTGCGCCATCGGCTCCCTTTGGACAGCGAAATACCTATCCATGACAGAACTGGTCCCCAAAGCCTTTATTGCGGGCCTTCTTCATGACATGGGAAAACTATATCTTTTGACGGCCATTGAAAAAATACTGGAATCAGACACAGCGCAGTTCAAGCCGCCGCCCCAGCTCATCGACAAAATCCTGGACAACCTCCATGCGGCACTGGGATATAACCTTCTGAACAAATGGCACCTGCCCGACCCTTACCGGGTGATTGCCCGGGACCACCACTCAAAGGAACTGGACCCCTCCAACCTGCTTCTGATGATTGTACGCGTGTCCAATGCCGTGTGCAACAAGATGCAAAGCAAAAATGAAAATATGGATATATCCGGGATCGTCTCTTCCAGGGAAGCAGACATTTTAGGGATGTCGGAAATCGGGGTGGCGGAACTGGAGATTGCACTTGAGGACGCCCGGGTTAACAAACCCCTGAATTAGCCAAAATTTTCCTTTTAATTCCGGTTCATATCGGCAAACTGGCGGGCAATGCTGTCCCTTTCGTAAACAATTTCCACCCGGCGGTTTCTGGCCCTGCCTTGGGGGGTATCGTTGGTGGCCACCGGGTGGTATTGGGCATACCCTTCGGCTGAGATATAAAAGGGGTTTACCCCATTTTGGACCAAAAGACGCACCACGGTGGACGCCCTGGCGCTGGACAACTCCCAGTTGGACGGGAACAGGGCTGTGGATATGGGCTCTGAATCCGTGTGCCCCTTGATTTTTACATGATACGCCAACTTGGAAAGCACTGACGCCACCTTGATGAGAATATCAATGCCCTTTTCAGACAGGCGTGTTCCCCCTTCGGCAAAAAGCAGCAGGTCGGACATGGTGATCACCACCCCGTCCTCGTTTTTGGTGACGCTGACCTCCCCGCCCAATTTGTTGAAAAGAACCAGCTCCCTTACCTCCGAGACAATGTCCTCCAATTCCTTTTCAATCATGCCCCCCAGCTCGTCGATCTGTTGATTGGGCGAAGGCTCTTCTGAGGGGACGGCGTGCATGGTCAGGCCTTCACGGGTACCGGACTCAGGCACCGCCTGGGCACCCAGGGCGCTTCTCAGGGACTTTACCAGTTCTTTGTAGGTTTCCTGCTGGGTGGTACTCATGGCAAACAGGAGCACAAAAAAGCACATGAGAAGGGTAACCAGATCGGCGAAGGTCGCCATCCATCCGGGGGCACCGGTTCGACTACTCTTATTGCCCTCCTCCGGGGGAGGTGCAAAGGTTAGTTCATCATCTTTTTCTGCGCCGGTTTCATCTGCCATGGCTTGGGACCTTATTCAGTGCTCAACTTTATAGTTAGCTCTTCTCTTCTTCTTTGCTTTCGGACAGGTACACCTTGAGCTTGTCTTCCATCAGCTTGGGGTGTTCCCCCTCCCGGATAGACAAGATGCCCTCAAATATGATGTTCATGTTGGTAATCTCTTCTTCGTTTCTCCCGGACAGCTTGTCGCTCATGGGAATGAAAAAGAGGTTGGCCATTACCGCCCCGTAGAAGGTGGTGATCATGGCCACCGCCATCTTGGGGCCGATGGAGGAAGGGTCATCCAGGTTCGCCAGCATCTGGACCAGCCCGATCAATGTACCGATCATCCCAAAGGCCGGTGCGTAGGCCCCCATATTGGCGAAAATCTGTGATCCCGTGTCCAGTCCTTTCTTGGTCAGCTGCATCTTCTTTTGCATGATCTGCGCGATATCCCCGGTTTTCACCCCATCCACCGTCATCTGAAGCGCCTGGGCCAGATAGGGGTCCTGGGTGGTCTGGATATCCCCTTCAATGGAGAGCAGTCCGCCTTTTCTGGCCTTGTTTGAAATCTCAACCAGGTTGGCAATGATTTCCTCGGGTCTTTCGATTTTGAACATAAAGACTTTTATGGCCACCTTAAACATGCCGAGTACATCCGACAGGGGATAGGCAATCATAACGGCGGCTACGGTTCCGCCCACAACGATCAGAATGGAGGGGATGTTCACAAACATCATGATGCTGCCGCCCAAAAGGATGGTTCCCAGCACAAATCCCATTCCGGAAACAACTCCGATTACCGAAGAAATATCCATATGTTAAACCTTTATGTAAACAGTTTCATCCACAGGGTACTCCCTGTTGTATTGTATTATCTTATCGATGGCATCTTTGGTGAGTACGGTGTTGGCGGTGAACAGCTTGGTACCGGTGGCCGTAAACAATGCCGCCCCCAATTCCATACCCGGCTCAAGCTGATCAATTCTCACGCCCCTCACCTTGAAATCGTCTGCCCCCATGTGACGGACCACATACTTCTCCAACTGGCCGACGATGACCGGATCAAGTCGGACACCTGCCAGATCTTCCATCGCTGCCAGAAGCGTCCGTGTATCCCTGATGTCGGCCCTGTCCCTTAAGTTTTCCAGTTCATCCGCACCGGCCAGGATCCTGGAGGTCATGGGGATAAACCTGCGCTTTAACCCGTCAGGATAACCTGTGCCGTCGGACCACTCGTTCAGGGATTTAATGATCTTAGCGCAACCGTCAAACCCCGGACATGCGTCAAGAAGCTCAGCCCCCTTCACCGGATATTGCATCATAATTGTTTTATCATAGGCTGTGGGTTGATGGTTGTTGCTTGTTGCCTGCCCGGTTATTGTCTGGTCGCAGGCCGCGTCCTTTTCCCCTGCCGAACGTGATGCCGCAGACCGCGAATGCGCTGCGGCAGGCGGATCAGACAGGAAAAGGAGTCCAACTTCATGCAACATAGCAGCTTTTCGAAGATCCTCCAACTTATTTTCGTCGATCCCAAGCGCTTTGGCCAGAAAACATGCGGTTTCCGCCACACGTTCGCCGTGCCCCTGGTTGACCTCGATCCGCTTTTGAATCAGGGTATAAAGAATCCTGCCAAACCCTTGCATATTTTTGGCCAACTGCTGTTTTAAACCGGCAAGATCATCTTTGAGCCGCCCCCGCTCCGCCGTCATCTGCTGAATTTGCTTCAAGGCGGCATTCAGACTGGTTTTCTCCTCCATAAGATCGGCCTTGAGCTGCCGGACTTCATTTTTAAACCGGTCCAGATACCCGAAGGCCCGGGCCAGAGATTCAGAATCCGCATGATGCTTTTGGGCCATCTGTGTCTGCCGGATATACACCCGGGATCTGACCGCAAATTCCCTTGGCGTCAACGGCCAGCCCACAGCTTCATCAAACCCCTCTTCCATGAGGCTCACCCGGAATTCATCGGTGGCCCCTTCCGGAACGATGACAAAAATGGCCGGTGGAAAACGAAACCGTTTCTTTGGAAACCGGTTAAGCCATCCCCGTGCCCGGCCTATTAAATCTTCATCAGTGTCGGCACGCTCGGTAAAGGGGTCCATAAGGACGACCTCCGGCCTGCCCGCGGCTTCCGGAACCGCGCCTGCATCCCGGCAGGTCTCCAGGATAATGTCACCGCCACCGGCAAATGCCTCTTCAACATCCCGGGGGCCGATATAAAGAACCGCCACCTTTGTGGGTGCCATGGGAGCTGTCATTCTACTCCGAATAATCCCTGGTCCACCAGGCATCCCAGCGGGTATTCATGATATCTTCCGCCATTCGTTTGCCTGTACGGGTTTTCAAACGATCAAGCACAAAGGGCAACCATTCATCAGGCGAGGTGGCGCCCGTATCTTTGAGTTTTTTCAGCTCAAGGATAAACGAAAGCTGATCCGCATCATTTGCCAGTTTGGCTTCCCGGGTTTCACCCCGGTTAAATTCCTCGATGAGTTCCCCTATTTCCGGCCCAAACGGGATACCGGCTGTCAGATGGCCTACGGCAAGGCATTCATCCACTCTATTGTATTTTTTATTTACATAGTTATGATCCCCGGTCCGAGCTTCGGGAACATCATGAACCAGGGCCATGGCAAGCAGTTTTTCTCCGTCAATTCCCGTTTCAAGTCTTGCCATGGCAAAACAGATAAAGGCCGTTGTAAAACTGTGCTCGGCGATACTTTCTTTGCCAGAACCAAGGAATGCGTAACCGGAACGCCTCAGATCCTTGAGCATCCTGACCTCGAACAGAAGGTCTGCAATCTGCGTCATTTTCAATCCATTTGTAGTAATTGGTGTAACAATTCTTGACAATTTATAGAACAGGAGATTTAATAAAGTCAAGATTTCAAAGGGATCAACCCAATAACTAGCAGGACCAGCCAATAAGACCGGGGGGAGTTCATGAAAGACGCTACATCGCGATATATTTTTATCTGGGCCTTGCTGGGTCTATTACTTATTTCCCAGGCAGCTGCTGCAAAAGCGCCTGAAGAATTTGACACCACTGAGGACACCGGCTTTTATTACACCATTCAAAAGGGAGATACCCTGTGGGACCTGTCCCAAAAGTTTTATAACTCCCAGTGGGAATGGCCCGGCTTATGGGAGATGAATAAAGAGATAAAAAATCCCCATTGGATTTATCCGGGTAAAAAGATAAGGATTTACCTGAAATCCGACAAGACACAGCAACTTCGTTCCATTGAAACACCTGAAAAACCTGCCGCATCGGAGACGCCGTCACAACCTGCACCTATAATCACCCCCACATTTAACTATCCTGCCGTCAACCGGATCGGATTTATCCGGGACAAAAAGGTGGACACCCTGGGCAGCATTATCCGGGAAAAAGACGGCAACGTGATGATGTCCGCCAATGACATCATCTATATAAAACCCGCCGGACCGGAACATTTCATTTTGGGTGAGCGGTACCAGGTATTTACCACCGAAGAGGTAAAGCAAAGAATCGGCAACAAAACCTATCGCGGCGTCAAGCACTTGATCAAGGCCGATTTTACGGTGATGGAAGTAAACGACAAGTATGTGGTGGGCAAAATAGGCAACTCATACAGGGACGCGACCGTGGGAGACAGTATTATGGCCTATTACCACAGGGATCCAAAATTGGAAGTCCAGGATCATCCCCCGGCCATAGACGCCGTCCTTCTCGGCAGCGAAGACAACGCATTGATGGTCAACGATTACAGCATTGCCTTCATTAACAAGGGGACAAAGGACAACATCGTGCCCGGCCAGATCTATTCGGTAATGCAAAGTCAGGATAAAAGGTCTGTATTCGACGGCGAGGATGCCGTTCTTTTGGCTCCGCTGAACTCCGGAAAACTCATTGTTCTTCACACCGAAGATATTTCATCCACGGTGATGATCCTGTCCTCCAAGCGCGACATTCATCCCGGAGATATGGTTAATTAAAAAAGGGGGGGCTTACATCTGATCCCAGGTCACCCGCAGCACCTCCTGATAGGTGGTCTGCCCCTGGAGCATCTTTCGGATACCGCCCTCCCTGAGAACGGTTAAGCCTTCATCTTCTGCTTTCCTGCGAAGGCTTGCCAGATCGGCGTCACCTGAGGTCAGCTGTTTTAACCCCTCCGAGTAGGGCATGATTTCATAAATTCCCGTCCGTCCTTTATACCCTGTGTTTCTGCACTTGATGCACCCCTTACCGTGTTTCAGCGTAAACGGCCCTTCCCCCCGGACAGACAGGCCTAAATCCGCCAATTCCCCGGCCGTCATTTGAAAGGATTCAATACAATTGGGGCAGATTTTTCTGACCAGCCGCTGGGCCACCACACCGGTGAGGGAGGAATGCACAAGATAGGGAGGCACCCCAAGGTCTAACAGGCGAAAGATGGTGGAAACCGCGTCGTTGGTGTGCAGGGTGGATAATACCAGGTGCCCGGTTAACGCCGCCTGTACCGCTGCCTGGGCCGTTTCAAGATCTCTGATCTCCCCCACCATGATGATATCCGGATCCTGGCGGAGAATATTTTTGAGCACCGACCCGAAGGTCACATTGATGGCCGGTTGCACCCCGATCTGATTGAACTCCTCATGGATCATTTCAATGGGATCTTCAATGGTGGTGATATTCACCTCCGGTGAAGACAGCATCCGGAGGCTGGAATACAAGGTGGTTGATTTTCCCGATCCCGTGGGGCCTGTCACGAGAACGATACCAAAGGGCATGGTGATCAGTCCCTTGTATTTCTCAAAATCCGTCCGGGAAAACCCCAGCATCTCAAGGTCCTGGAAGAGAATATCCGGGTCCATCACCCGCATCACCACCTTTTCCCCGAAGGCCACAGGGATGGTGGACACACGGATTTCCACTTCGGTATCCTCCTTGCCCATTTTTATCCGGCCGTCCTGGGGACGTCTTTTCTCAGCCATATCCAGGCCCGAAAGGCTCTTAATCCTGGACACAACTGCATTGTGAAGTTTTTTCGGCAGTTTGTATACCGTGTGCAATGCGCCGTCGATCCGCATACGGACCAGGCAGATCTCCCGCTTGGGTTCGATATGGATATCAGAGGCTTTTTGATCAAAAGAGTAGGAAAAAAGGTGGTTCACCGCGTTGACAATATGCTGATCCGTTGCTGGCGGGCCGTCTGTGGCACTTAAGTTTACATAGCGCTCCAAATTCCCCAGGTCCACCCCTTTTTTGGCAAACAGGTCTTCGGCAGCCGAAATGGAATGGTGAAAACCGAAGAACTCGTTTATCAGTTTCCGGATATCGCTTTTTGAACTGACGATCGGCTTTACCCTAAGCTTTGCCACCTGCTCAACATCGGCAATAGCCTCGTGATTAAAAGGATCCGGTGTGGCCACCACCAGTTTCCCCTCTTCCATCTTCAAGGGCAAAAGCAAATGTTTTAAAGCAAAGGACCTGGAAATGGTACCCGTCACTAGGTTCAGTTCCAGTTTCAGGGGATCTATCTTTTTGTAGGGGATCTTCCAGGCATCTGCCAGGGTTTTATAAATCTGGTCCTCATCCACCACCTTCTCCGGCTGATCCAGGCGCTTTAAGGCCAGTTTAATCAACACATCAATGAAGGAAATCCCCATGAGGGCTTTTTTTTTGTCCACACCGGTCTTGCCGGCATTCTTTCCAAGAAGGGCCTCCCGGATCTGGTGTTCCCTTCGAAGGGCGTCCCTGGCCTGGTCGGCAGAGATCAGGCGGGCGGAAATCAGGACCTGGCAGATGGATTTGGCATCAAATTGCTTTCGCGAAACAGATTGCATGGCACCCCTTTGGTTATGGCGTTTTAAACAACGCGTTCGATGTTCATTTTATACGTCCCAGCCCATGCCTTGTAAAGCCCCAACGCCGAAAATCAGCTTGACTTTTGGGGTGTTCGGATTTAGTTGTTTTTATCTTTTATGGACACACATCAGAAAGGTTCCAGTCCAATGACCTATATCAAACTGCTGCTGACCGCCTTTTTCTGGGGCGGCACCTTCATTGCCGGTAAAGGGATTGCCGACACCGTTGACCCATACTCCGCAGCATTTCTGCGTTTTGCCATAGCATCCTTCTTTCTGGTATGCCTGACCCTGAAAACACAAAAAAAACTGCCGGGACTCAACCGTCAGCAGGCCGTGCTGGTCTTCTTTTCAGGACTCACCGGCATTTTTGCCTACAACCTGTTCTTTTTTACAGGCCTTGGAATAATAAATGCAAACCGGGCATCCCTGATCATTGCCACCAACCCGATATTCATCAGTTTGGCAGCCGCCCTGCTGTTCAAGGACAAGTTAACCCCGGGCAAAGGGATCGGCCTTGTCCTTTCCGTTACCGGGGCTCTGCTGATCATATCCGAAGGAGATCTGAGATCCATTCTCACCTCGGGTATCGGCAGGGGAGAACTTGCCATTTTCGGCTGCGTATTCTCCTGGGTGTCCTATTCCATACTGGGAAAGCCGCTGATGACACACCTAAGCCCCCTTACCTGTGTGTGCTATTCTTCCCTGGCAGGAACGGCCATGCTCCTGGTACCGGCCCTGGGCAGCGGCATGCTGGGAAAACTTTCCGGATACGGCGTCCCGGAATGGGGCAGCCTTTTTTATCTTGGTTTTTTTGGTACCGTGCTCGGATTCTACTGGTACTACCAGGGCATCCGCACCATCGGTCCCACCCGGTCCGGGGTGTTTATCAACTTTGTACCGGTGAGCGCCCTGATCCTGTCCTACTTCATATTGGGGGAAACCGTCACCCCGGATATTCTCATGGGTGCCTTACTGGTGGTGACCGGTGTATACCTGACCAACCATTCAAAAACAGCAACAGGCACAAAGGACAGACAATCCCATGGTACCTCTAAAATAAAGACTGTTGGAAAAGATGTATCCGGATAGGAGAAGAAAGGAAGATAACTTGTGCATAAAAAAAGCCCGGGTTGCTTCACAACCCGGGCTTTTTTTTATATCGCTTAAAAACGTGCCGGCTTAGTCTTCTTCAATGACGATGGCGCCTTCTTCACAGACTTCAACGCAGCTTTCGCAGCCCATGCATTCTTCAGCATTAACAGCTACGGACTTGTCGTCTTCCATTTCGAATACTTCTACGGGACATACGTCAACACATTCTTCACAACCAACACATTTTGCTTCGTCAACAATCGGATTAAATGCCATTTTAATAGCCTCCTTAAAAAATTTTAATGGTACAATTTTATAAACTCATTTTGTTTAATTGATACCTGATTCAAAAAACGCTTTTACACTATATTTTTTGCTAAAATCAAGTCTTTTATGAGTTTAGTGTCACCAGGCAAGCCGCAAGCCGTTCGCCTGGAAATTTAACGGTTTGTTTCAACGTCTCCCCGGAAAGAATGTTGAGCTTTATCTGTCCTGACAAGGCGCAGCAATCAATGCTTTCCGCAGGTCTGCTTCCGGTGGGTGCGTTGCTTGAAAGGGGGGGGTCAAGGATCTCACTTAGGTCCTGTTGCCATCTCTCCTTGCAGGCACAACCACTTTCATGCACTTTTATGGATTCAATGTCAAGCCCATTTATCACTTCATCCGCACAGGTTTCCAAATAATCCATCACGGCCGGACTCGTAGTCACCAACAAAGGACTCTCATGGGTTTGCGCCGTTATCCCGGCCTGTTCCGCCACGGCAAACCAGGCTGAAATCCGCTCTCCGGTCATGGTCTCTCCCGGGTCCCTTCCGGCCCCTGCCGGGGAGGAGGCCTCATGGGGTGGTTCCGCTTCTGGCATCTCCCCTTTCAGTTCGGCGAACAGCGCTGCGTTACCGGCATCCAACGCGTTGAGTTCCTGCCGGATGGCATCGTTGTCCCGGTCCCAGATTTCAGCGAGCTTCAAAAACAATAGCGGGTCCTTTTGCTTTGGCTCATTCTTTTGAGCGCCTCCTGCCATGCCACGGCGTATCTGGGACTGTATACTTGACGGGCCGGTGTCGTCCCTGAAATAAACAGACTCGCGCATCAGGGCCTTCAGGTTCCGTTCGTTGCCCCGGTGAATCTTGGCCCACGCCAGGTACTCTTGAACCCGAAGTTCCGCGCCCTGCAACACATCCTCGGGAGGTGATAAAGGCAACAGCGCTTTTTGATCATCCCCCACTTGGTCATTTAGGTGCTCACGGACCGCCGGAACATCCTGGCCCAGACTTAACACCCGAGTCTGTTGAAAAAAAGCGGTCACGGCCTTAGCCTGCGCCGTATCCATATAGGTAAACGGGAAAAAACAAATGGTTCTCATTATAGTTCTACCTTCTTATCATGAACGGAAACCCCCATGGCTTCGAGCTTGTCTCTTATCTCGTCCGCCGTCCGGAAGTCCCGTTTCTGCCGGGCGGCTTCTCGTTCGTTTATGAGAGCCTGCACCGCATTGGAATATTCCATTTTTTTACTGAAATCAAATATGTTCAACACCAGGTCCACATCCTGGAAACACGCCCGCAGCCGGGCGGCGCCATTGGGCCCGATCCGGTTCTGGCTGACCAGGCGATTGATCTTTTTGACACTGGAGAGAAGCCCGGATACCAGATGGGGCACCTTAAGGTCATCACTCATGGCCGAGGCAACCGCCTGACGGATATCATAGGCGGTCTGTTCGATCTCCTCAGCATCAGAACTGCCGGTCACGGCATCCAGTGTATCGATGCACCTATTGATCTTTGCCAGGGTGAACCTTGCATCCTCAAGATTTTTCCTGGAGAGGATGAGGGGCTTGCGATAATGGGCCGACATCAGCCAGAAACGGATGGTTTTCTCTTCCCAGCCCAAGGCCGTCAGACGGTCAAGGGTCAGGTCTTCGATACGCCCACCCCCAAGGGACCCGTCATAGCGGACCGGATGACAGTGCACCCAGACATTGGCCAGATCTTCACCCGTGGCCGCCTTTGCAATGGCAACCTCATTCTCGTGGTGGGGAAACATGAGTTCCCGGCTTCCGGTGTGGATGTCAAAGCTGTTCCCCAGATACTTCATGGAGATCGCTGCACACTGGAGGTGGAGAGACGGCCTGACGTTCCCCCACTCGGTTCGAATGCCCACCCCCTGTTTCAGCTCGGAGAGGCGCACCCGCTTGAGCAATGTAAAATCCCTGGGGTTCTGCTTCTCGTACTCGTCCAGATCAACGGTGGCCCCAAGCCGGATCTTTTCCAGGTCAACGTTGGACAGCAGGCCGTAATCGTTTAGGCTGGACAGGTCAAAGTAAACGGAGTGCAGCTTTTCATAGGCATGTTCCTTGTTGACAAGGGTTCTTGCAAGATCCGTCATTTCTGAAAAATGGGCAGAGACTTTAGGCAGAGACTGGGCCTTTCGCATGCCCAAAGCGCCCAGATCGGCCTTAAACGCATCCAGGTAAGGCTGGGTGAATGCATCAAGGGACAATCCGGCTTCCCGTGCCCCGTCAATGGTTTTATCGTCATAATCCGTGATATTGATCACGTGGTTGACCTTGAACTGCTGGTATTCCAGGTACCGGATTAAAAGATCCGTAAAGGCGTAACGTCTGAACTGGCCGATGTGCAGGCGCCTATGAATGGTGGGCCCGCAGGTATAGACACCGATACCGGCTTCTCCGGCAGGGGTGAACGCCTCTTTTTGCCGGGACAGCGAATTGTACAAATTCAAATGAAGGGTCTTTTTAACGGAAAAAAGCTCCGTGGACAGATACCGTTCACCGGAATCGGGCAGGATCACCACCACGGTTCCCTTCCCGATCCGTCTGGCCTCTTCTATGGCCACCGCCATGGCGGCACCGGAACTCATGCCTACAAAGAGACCTTCTTCCCGGGCCAGTTGGCGCGCCGTATCAAAGGCGGTATCGTCATCAATGTGGATACAGTCATCCAGAATGGACCTGTCGAATATTTCAGGGGTATAGGACTCCTTCATGTTCTTGAGACCCTGAATCTTATGGCCCAGGTAAGGTTCGGCGCAGATAATCCGGATCTGTTTGTTCTGCTCTTTTAGGAACCTGGACAAGCCCATCAGGGTGCCTGATGTGCCGACGGTGGCCACCACGGATGACACCGTCCCGTCTGTCTGTGACATGATTTCAGGGCCGGTGGTGTGGTAGTGGGCCATCCAGTTGGCCTCGTTGTTGTACTGATCCGTCAAAAAATACCGGTCCGGGTATTCCCGGGCAAGCCGGTAGGCTTCTTCAATGGCCCCGTCCGATCCCAGGTGTCTGGGGGTCAGGATGATATCCGCCCCCCTGGCCCGCAGAATCCGCTTTCTTTCTTCGCTGGCGTTCTCCGCCATGGTCAACGCAATGCGGTAGCCCTTTACCGCGCAGATCATGGCCAGACCGATACCCGTGTTTCCAGAGGTGGCTTCGATCACCGTCTTTTCCGGGGTCAGTTCCCCTGAGGCCTCTGCCCGGTTGATCATGAACAGGGCAGCCCTGTCCTTTATGGAACCGCCCGGATTCATATACTCAAGCTTGGCAAGAATCTTTACCCCGGGCACAGGGTTTAGTTTTCGGATCTCCACAAGGGGGGTGTTGCCGATTGAGTCGATGATGGAGTGGGTCATCCTTTTCCTTTCGGCCAGACGTTATGTGTTGGGCGTTTTCATCCGGTTTTATCCGGCGGGGCAATATGGTGCGTAAAAGGCCCCGGACCGGAAAGAGTCCAATTTCCTCAAGCCGCCTAAACACCCTTGTAATTCAGCCATTGGCCTTGACTTTTAACTTATAAAATGGCTTTATACAGTAAATTTTAACGTTGTGCAATTTATTAGTGGGAAGCCCATGAGTCCTTTGTTTTTAAGGAAAAACCTGCGGTTCGCAGTGATTTTCATCCTGGTCCTCTGTCTCGTTCCGGCAGCCGTTGTCCTGGCCGTGCCCCAAGTGGAAAATCCTAAAGAAGTTGAAGGTAAAGACTTTGAAGAATTCAATATAGGAGTCTGGTATGCTTTACAAGATAAGAATGGTAAAAATATTTTTATGAAAGATCTTTGGCCATCTAATAAAGA
>CAJWHT010000018.1 GCA_913041495.1 uncultured Desulfobacteraceae bacterium
CAGGTAGAGCAGCATCCCCGCCCCCAGAAAAATGGTGTACAATTCCCGGTACTCCACCCATTTATCCACCTCTACCTCGGTCTTTTCCAATCGGTCGATCATGGCGTAGATGTCTTCAAGCCCTTTCGTGTCTTTCGCCTGAAAAAACACTCCGGAGGTGGTATCGGCAATGGTCTTGAGCGCATCAAAATCCACATCCACCTTCTGGTAGACATATTGTTTGCCGAAGAATCCATCCACCAGGAAGGGGGCCTTGCCCTTGGACCCCACGCCGATGGTGTAAATCTTCACCCCCCGTTTGGCGGCGATCCGCATGCCATCCTCCCAGGAAAGCTCTCCGGCATTGGATTTACCGTCGGTGAGCAGGATAATGACATTTGATTTCGCTTCCACATCCGCCAGGCGCTTCAAGGAGATACCTATGGCGTCACCGATGGCGGTGGCGGGGCCTGCCGCACCGATCTTCAGATGGTCCAGCATAAAGGCAATGGTATTGTAATCCCGGGTCAGGGGAAGCTGGGTAAAGGCATGGGAACCGAAAACCACCATGCCGATGCGATCCCCTTCCCGCTTGAGGATAAAGTCCGACACCACCCCCTTGACCGCGTCAAGCCGGGTGACAATTTTCTCATCCCGCTTAAAATCCAGTGCCTGCATGGATTCCGACAGGTCCAGGGCCAGGATGATGTTCACCCCTTCGGTCATCATTTTGATTTTCCGTTCACCGGCCTGGGGTCTTGCCAGGGCCAGCACCATCAGTGAAATGGCGACAACCTTCAACACCGGCAGCAGCCTGCCGACCATAAGTCCCGGGGACGGCGGCGGTCCTGCGATCCCTGATAAGGAGGGCATTTTCAGGCCGGAAGCTGTGTCCTGACGGGGAAATCCAAGCACCTGCCGCCACCAGAGAATAAGATACCCCCAGGGCACCATCATGAGCAGCAGAAACCAGGGGGAGGCAAAGCGGAACATCAGGATGCAGCCTCCGTTTCATTGGTTGCGTTTGCGGCTTCGGCCCGTTTGGCCTGAATGTCTTCTTCCACGGCGAAGATCAGCTTTTTGGCCTTATCCAGGTCCGCTGCGACCCGTTTCCGGTCCGGAGCAAGATCTCCTGCCAGCGGGGCATACCGGAACGGGTCACACAGATCCTGAAAGGCGGCCACTTCGCTTTTCAGGGTATCCGGCAGCGCAAGGCCTTTCAGGGACCTGATCAATTCCGGGGTGGTCATTTCAAGACAGTTCAACCCAAAAGAACCGCCAAGATAGGCTTTTAACGTATGGCCAAGGTCAAAGTAAAAAGCCTTGGCATCGTTGCCCGGATCCAGGGCCAGCCGGTCCAGGGAACGGACAGCCGCCTCATAGGGGGGGACCTGTGCCACCACATCCTCTATCTTATTCTTTTTGCGGCGCTTCCACAGGTAGCGGACGAGCAGGATGACGGCAAGTAAAACCACGGCACCGCCAAGTACCCACATCCCAAGTCTTGCCGTTTCAGGGTCCAACCCCACCATCACCGGGGGCCGGATATCGTGAATATCTGTCATGGGCTCCGACATAGATGACCTCCCTACCTTAACCGCCGTTCCCGGAGCCTGAAATACCGGGTCAGCACATCGGAAACCGATTCTTCGGTGCAAAGATCCACCAGGTCAATCCGGGACCTGGAAAAGACTTGGGCCGTATCCGCATGCGCAGTCTGCCGGGCATCGGTATACCAGCGCCGCGTGCGGGTATCGCCTGCGTCCAATACCAAAGAGCCACCGGTTTCAAAATCCGTCACCGTTACCATGCCGGTGCGGGGCAGGTGAAAGGCGCCATTATCATAGACGCGCACCCCCACCACCTCATGCCTGCGGCCAAGGATTCTCAACGCCTTCTCGTAGGTCTGCCCGCTGCGGCCCAAAAAATCGGAAATAACAAAGACAAAGCTGCGCTTCTTGGAAATCTTGGACATGAAGTCCAAGGCCTGGGCCACATCGGTACCAATACCTTCAGGCTGAAAGGTGAATATTTCCTTGATCACCCGCCAGACGTGGGAGGCGCCTTTTTTTGGCGGAATGTATTTTTCCACGCGGTCCGTAAAAAAGATCACCCCCACCTTATCGTTGTTTTTGATGGCGTTAAAGGCCAGCACCGAGGCAAGCTCCGCCGTTTTTTCAAGTTTACGGCCGAACTTTGTGCCGAAACCTAAGGAGGCGCTCATATCCACCAGTAGCATGACAATGGACTCCCGCTCTTCCCGGTAGAGCTTTACAAAGACCTTGCCACTGCGGGCGGAAACGTTCCAGTCAATGCTTTTGACCTCGTCCCCCGGTGCATATTCCCGGACTTCCTCAAACTCAATACCCGAGCCCCGGAATACGGAACGGTACTGCCCGGCCATAAGGGTGTTCACCGTCCGTTTGGACTTGATATGAATCTGCCGGATCTTTTTTATGATGTGAGCCGGAATCATGTCTTGGGATTTAAGGCACCTCCACCGAGTCAAACAGGCTTGCGACCACCTGGTCCGGCGTCACCTCGTCGGCTTCCGCCTCAAAAGAGAGAAGAATCCGGTGACGGAGTACGTCCGGGCCGACCAGCTTGATATCCTGGGGGGTGACGTAGGCGCGGCCGTTGAGAAAGGCGGCCACCCTGGCCGCTTTTGCCAGGAAAATGCTGGCCCTGGGAGACGCACCGAACTCAATGTAACGGCCGGTGTCCATTCCGTATTGATCCGGCTGCCGGGTGGCGAATACCAGATCCACGATGTACCCTTTGAGTTTTTCATCCACATAGATCTGGTCCACCAAGCCCTTCATGGCGGCAAGTTCATCGCAGGTAATAACGGGTTGAATTTCGTCCGCTGCCCCAAAACTGGTCTTTTTGAGAATCTCCAATTCCTGGCTGCGGTCCGGGTAGTCCACCAGCACCTTTAGCATAAACCGGTCCACCTGGGCTTCGGGCAGGGGATAGGTACCTTCCTGCTCAATGGGATTCTGGGTGGCCAGGACCAGGAAAGGAGACGGGAGGGCAAAAGTCTCATCACCAATGGTGATCTGCTTTTCCTCCATGGCCTCCAGGAGGGCGGACTGGACCTTGGATGGTGCCCTGTTAATCTCATCCGCCAGGATAATATTGTTGAACAGGGGACCTTTACGGGTAATGAAATCTGATGTTTTGGGGCGGTAAACTTCTGTACCCGTCAGATCCGCCGGCAGCAGGTCCGGGGTAAACTGGATACGTTTGAAGTCGGCCTGGATGGCCGCGGCAAGGGCTTTGACCGCAGATGTTTTAGCAAGTCCCGGCACCCCTTCGATCAGGACGTGGCCGGAGGTTAACAGACCGGTCAAAAGACCATCCACCAATTTTTCCTGCCCCACCAGTGCCTTGCCCACCTCACTGCGGATTCGGTTGACGGCCAGGTGGGCCTGTTCGATCGCTTTTGTTAATTCTTCCATGGACGTGGTTTCCTTACACTGCAGGAGCCACACGTTCGGGGGGGGGTGGCCGGCCGGGTGATTGCATCGGATGGACGCAGGTTCACGCCATACACCGCCAGCATCACGTCCCCGATGGTGCGGCTTCGTGTTTTTTGCTCTGTAATATAGTAAAAAAAAGGAGACTGTCAAGACGACCGGGGGCAGCGCCCCGAACGTCCGTATCAGGCGTCCAGGAGCTGCTTTGAATATAGGTCCGAGGTGAGGTTCACTATCTTTATGATATGGGCTTTTACCGCATCCCGGTCTTTGATGCTGGAGTTCCTGAACGTCATCAAAATACCGGTGATGGAGGCAATAAATGCATGGGAATAAAGCCTGGCCTCTCTTAGGTCCACACCGTGGCGGACCAGAAGCTTCTGGAACAGGTCAAAGAATATCTTGGTCACGGAATCAAACTTGCCCATCACCGGATGTGCCAGGTCGTCCTTGAGCATCAGATAGGTCATCATCTGGAAACTGGATTCGTTTTCAATGAGGTGTTCGACGAACTTGACGGCAAATTGATCGATACTGGCCGGCTCATCATTTTCCACCAGTTTTTCAAAGCCTTTGCTCACTGTGGAGATATCCTGGATGAACGCCTCGTTGAACAACTCCTCCTGGCTGGGAAAATACCGGTAGATGGTGGCCGGTGAAATACCTGCTTCATCGGCAACTTCGCGCATCCCCACTTCGTAAAAGGGTTTCTTGGCAAACAATGCCAGAGCAGATTCAATGACAATCTGTTTCCTCGCCAGCTTCTCTTTCTCTTTCAGTTCTGCGAATCTTGATTCAGCCACAAGCGCTACCTTCAATTCTTAAATTGTATTCATTGATTTTTTAACGTAACGATGTTCCAGATTCCCATGTATCATTTGTACTCTGTTATGACAAGGTTTTGACTCAAACTAAATTTTTTCTTTGCATAGTGCCAGCGCCCCATGGGCAAATCAAGGATATCGTTTCATTGACGATCCCATCCATATAATGATATAAAAGCGGTTACAATAATTTGACTTTAGAATAAGAACCGGTATGGATAATAACCCCATAAAACGCGACAGATTTGATTTTGAGATCGGCTACCTGACCAAGAGCCCCTGCCTGAACTGCGAGTTCAGAAAGGAGCTTCCCAAGTGCCACGCCCAATGCAAGCTTCTGGATAAAATCCAGACCCGTCTAGCCCGAGGCATTTCCTCCCAGTCGTCCAGGTATGAAAGCTGAACACCCCCGGTTTCCTGCCGGCGCCGACTCCCTCATCAAAAAACATTTGACACCCAAGGTGTATGCGGCGCTTTCCGGTAAAAAGACAGCCGCAGGTTTCACCCTGGATGCAGCGATCCGGTCCGGCCTTGAAAATCCGGACTCCAGTATCGGTATCTATATTGGCGATAAGGACGCCTACCCCCTTTTTGAAAAGGTGTTGGCCCCCATTATCCGAGAGTATCACAAATTAGAGGCCGACCCGTTTCACACCCGGGTCCACCGGGATGATTTTTCTCCGGTATCCCTGCCGGCCCCCGATCCGGAAGGCAGTTTCATTCTTTCCACCCGCATCCGGGTGGCCAGAAATTTAAACTCCCTGCCCTTTTGCCCCCATATGACGGCGCAAGAACGGGTTGTGCTGGAGAAAAAAACCAGGGATGCCCTGTTACAGTTGCCAAAGGATTTGGCCGGGCGCTACATTTCATTTACGGATCTTGGCCCAGAGAATTATGACGCCCTTGTGGCACAGAAACTCGCCTTTGCCAAAGGCGACAGATTTCAAGAGGCTGCAGGGCTGAACCGGGACTTTCCGACAGCCAGGGGAGTCTTTTTAAGCCGTGACAAGGGCTTTCGGGTCTGGGTAAATGAAGAGGACCACCTGAGAATCATGGCCCTTTCCACCAATGCGGATCTGTCTGCCGTATTCAACCGCCTGGCAAAAGGACTGGCACACCTGAGCGCCTGCCTGAAGTTTGCATTTGATCCCGGTTTAGGCTTTTTGTCCTCCTGTCCCACAAATATCGGAACAGCCATGCGGGCCGGTGTCCATATCCGGCTTCCGAAGCTGGACCGGCAAAGGGATCGACTCAAAGAAATCGTTGCCCGCCATCACCTCCAGATCCGGGGTACCGGCGGTGAAAAAACAGCCGTGGACGAGGCTGTCTTCGACATATCCAATGCCCTTCGCTTAGGCGTTTCCGCCAACCAGACCGTCCGGGATCTCCACGCCGGACTATTAGAGATCATCACCCTGGAAAAAAATCTCTGATCTCCGGACTTGCACCCCCAAAAAAAGTTGCTACTCTATTAATTAGTTTTACCTTATTTTTTTAGGAACTAACCATGACTTTTTTCCGCATTGTGCGCAACGGGATAAAAATATTTGGGGTGGTTATTGCGGCCGCAGCCGGAATACTCCTGGTGCTCGCCGGCACCGGGTCATCCGCCCAACCAAAGGAGAAAACAATGAAAGAAAACGTCGAACAGGCAACATTTGCCGGCGGTTGTTTCTGGTGTGTGGAGTCAGCATTTGAAGGCCAGGACGGGGTGCTTGATGTGGTCTCCGGATATATCGGCGGCCGTGTGGAAAATCCCTCCTACGAACAGGTGTCCTCGGGCACCACAGGACATGCAGAGGCTGTCCGGGTCACCTTTGACCACTCCCGGATCTCTTACCGGGAGCTGCTCAAGATTTTTTTCCAGCAGATTGACCCCACGGATGGGGAAGGATCATTCGTGGACCGGGGCAGCCAGTACAGGCCGGCCGTGTTTTATCATAGCCCGGAGCAAAAAAAACAAGCCATTGCAATGATTAAAAGAATTGAAGCGGCAAGGATTTTCAACGCCCCCTTGGCCACGGAAGTCCTTGCCGCCTCCCAGTTTTTTGAGGCAGAGGAATACCACCAGGACTACCACAGCAAAAACCCCATCCGCTACAAGTTTTACCGGGCCGGCTCCGGCAGGGACCGGTTTATCAAAAACTTCTGGCAGAACGGCAACAACCAGGTGTTTAACGAACCTGAATCAAACACCGCTGCACCAAACGTGACACTGCCTTCAGACAGTGAACTGAAAAAGCGGCTGACAGCCCTTCAGTACAAAGTGGTTCGTCAGGAGGGGACTGAACCGGCATTTGACAACGCCTATTGGAACAACAAAGAAGAAGGGATCTACGTGGACATCGTTTCGGGAATCCCCCTGTTCTCTTCCGAAGACAAGTTCGATTCCGGTACGGGCTGGCCCAGCTTTACCCGCCCCATAGACAAGAATGAAATCCGGGAAGTGGAGGACAATTCCTTTTTCATGCGGCGGGTGGAGGTGCGCAGTAAAACGGCCGACAGTCACCTGGGCCACGTATTCGACGACGGCCCCGCCCCTTCCGGACGCCGATATTGCATCAACTCGGCATCCCTGCGGTTTATACCGCGAGACCGTCTCGAAGCCGAAGGCTACGCTGACCTGGCACACATATTTGAAGAATAATCAGATGAGAAGGGATGGATGCAGGAACAAAGGTCAGATTCTGTCCAGCACGGCGATGCCTAAAAATACCAGCATAGAAAGGTTGATCATTGCCAGACAAATCCCTGTTCTCCGGGCGGATCCGGACGGTACAAGCATCACGCCCATGGCAATGGGCAGCATCACCGCAACGGCCATGTGACACAAGGACAATCCCGGTGAGGCAATCCATCCTTTCACCTGAAACAGGGTCATGCTGAGGCTGAACACCCCGGTCCAGATGAGAATCTGCCACCGGATTTCCTCATGGGACCAGATGGTATTGAATCCGGGGCGTTCCGGCATGCCTGCGTCAGCATCCGGGTGGCGCAGACTGATGAGCAGATAGTGGGGCAACTGCCAGAATCCAAGTGCCGCCATGACGATCCAAAGGCCGGAAACATCCGAAGCGGACATCCCTTGGGCAACAGCCGTCCATCCCATAGCCGGAGGGATCATGCCGCACAGAATCCCGGGCACCATGGCCCAGAGCGTGATTTTTTTAAGCGGGGTGTAAAGGCCGTTGTACAGTCCCAAGGCCGCAGCCCCCAGTAAAAAAGGCATGCCCCCTGCAATCCATAAAAGACCGCTTAGGCCGGAAAAAATAAGCAGGGCTGCCAGCACGGCTGCCCGTGACAACATATTGCTGTGTTTCACCAACACCCGGTCCCGGGTTCTTTCAGCGTCCTGGTCCCACACCCTGTCCTGAATATTGTTGAGAACGGCAGATCCGCAGGACAGCAGAAGGGTCAGGCCGCCAAGGGTTAAGCTATCAAGGGAAAACCTTCCGGCTGCCAGCACATGACCTGCCATCGCGGAAAGGGCAATGTAAAGGCTGAGATGAAACTTGACAAGTTCGGGTACGGCCCTGAAAGGAAACGCAACCCCGCCCTCAACAGGGTTATCCGGGAGAGTAACCGGGTTACCACGCATCGCCTTCTTCAACCCATTCGTCAAATTCATCCTGGGAAACCACTTTGACCACCCCGGTCATATCGGCATGACCGGTGCCGCAGAACTCCGTACACTGGAAAAAGTACTCCCCTTCTTCTTCAGGAAGGAACCAGGCATAGGTGGTAACCCCTTTCACCGCATCCACCTTGACCCTGAAGGCCGGGATGAACATGGAGTGAATCACGTCCATGGAGGTGATATTGAGCTTCACCGGCGTGTTCACCGGCACCACAATTTCGTTTTCGGTTTCCTTATCGTTGTCATAGATAAAAATCCAGGAAAACGACTGCCCCAGCACCTCAATTTCCATGGCATCATCCGGCACGTTCCGAAGGCCTGTGTAAGCCTGCCATCCGGATACGAACATGAACATGGCGATCACCGTGGGAATGGATATCCAGGCGATTTCCAGCCACAGGTTACCCCGGATATCCGCGGCTACCGGGTGGCGGCTTCTGCGATACCGGATGACAAAGTAAATCATCACCGCGGTAATGGCAAAGAGGAAGACAAAGGAAAACCCGATGATAAAATAAAAGGACCTGTCCACCAGGTCTGCAGGATTTATAAGATCAGTCATAAATAATTCCTTACCTGAACGCAATGTCCCAGAAAGTGAATCCGATCATGATGGCCAGAAAGCCGATGGTTGATATAAACGACAGCCGGAGCGCCTTTCCCTCGAACTTCATGTGCATGAAGATCAAAAGGACCAGGGTGCCCTTTAAGGAAGCAATCAGCAGCGCCACCCAGACGTTGAGCTGTCCTAAATCCACATAGGAGGCGCCCACCGTGATCCCCGTGAGCGCAAAAAGGGCCAACAGCGTCATCAGCAACGTCTTGTAGGATATGATATGTGCCTTGTCAGTCATAGCGGTCTCCTTTAACCCCTCAGATGATCAGGTAAAAAAGCGGGAAGATGAATATCCAGATCAAGTCCACCAGGTGCCAGTAAAGTCCCGCATTTTCCAGCAGGGCAAACCGGGTGGGGGTGATTTTTCCGGCCTGGACATAGGCCATTGCCACGGCCAACACGGTCATGCCGATGACGATATGGATGCCGTGAAGCCCGGTGATCACGTAATAAAGGCCGAAAAAGATATTCTGGCCGGTAGGTCCGTCCAGAAGCCGTTCGGAGTTGGGATATAGCCCGATCTCAAACTTGTGCCCCCATTCAAAGTACTTGTTGATCAAAAAGATCAGCCCGCAGAGAAGGGAGGCGGCAAGGCTGCCCAGGGCAACGCCCTTCTGGGATTTTTGAACAGCGGTGATGGAAGCGGCCACGGCAAAGCTTGAAATCAGCAGGATCACCGTATTGGCCAGGCCGAACAGCCGGTCAAGCTGCTTGCCCCCTTCAACGAAGTCCTCGGTGTGAACGGTCAGGTATACGGCATAGAGGACAAAAAGACCGCCGAAAAGAATAATCTCCGTGTAGAGAAAGAGCCACATCCCCAGTTTTTTACCGGTTTCATCGTCATGTGGTGAGGTCTGATGCAAAGACATACGGCCATCCCCTTATGCGTTTGGTTTGCTTTGTTTATCCTGATTCGCCTGATTATCCTGGCTTTCTTTTACCCCGGTGAAGTCGTAGGGGTAGTCCAGCACCTCCGGATCACGGTCAAAGTTGTGCAGGGGCGGCGGCGAAGCGGTTTTCCACTCCAGGGTCACCCCGCCCCATGGGTCTGCCGGGGCGTTGCGTTCCCGGCGCAGGGTCACGGCCAGGTTATAGAACATCAGGGCAATGCCGATGATCATGAACAAGGCGCCGAAACCGGCCAGGAAATTGCCTGTGGCATACTGGGGCAGATAGTCGTAGTACCGCCGGGGCATGCCTTGAAGCCCCAGGATAAACATGGGCACGTAGTGGAAGATGAACCCGCCGGTGATCAGGGCAGAGGCGATGTAAGCCTTCTTGAAATCGTACATCCGGCCGAACATTTTCGGCCACCAATAGTGCAGGGCCGCAAAAAAGGCGAATCCGGTGCCGCCGAACATGGTGAAATGGAAATGGGCCACCACGAAATGGGTGTCATGGACGTGAACGTCCGGGCCGGCAGCCCCCAGCACCAGGCCGGTCAGGCCGCCCACGGAAAAAAGATAGATAAAACACAGGGACAGAAACAGCGGCGGTGTCATCTGGATGGCCCCCTTGTACAGGGTGGACACCCAGGAAAAGACCTTGATGGCAGAGGGTATCGCCACCACAAAGGTAAGCAGGGAAAAGACGAATACCGCCGTATCACTCATACCCGAGGTGTACATGTGGTGTGCCCAGACAAGGGATCCTGCCACGGCAATCATCATGGACGAAAAGACGATGGCCTTGTACCCGAAGATGGACTTTCTGGAGAACACCGGGATAATCTCGGAGATCACGCCCATGCCCGGAAGAATCATGATGTACACCGCCGGATGCGAGTACATCCAGAACAGGTGCTGGTATAAAATGGGGTCCCCGCCCTTTGACGGATCAAACAACCCGATGTTCAAGAACCGCTCCACCATCACCAGCACCAGGGTGATGGAAACCACCGGCGTTGCCAGAAGCTGGACCCAGGATGTGGCGTAGAGGCTCCAGGTAAACAGCGGGATCTGCAGCCACCCCATCTTGGGGCTGCGCATCCTGTGGATGGTGGTGATGAAGTTCAGCCCCGTGAGCATGGAGGCGAATCCCAGGATAAAGGCGGCGAAAACCGCCGTGGACACGTTGGTCTGGGTGGAGACGCTGAACGGCACGTAAAAGGTCCACCCCGTATCCGGGAATCCTTCGGCGAACAGGGAGGCGATGGCGACAACGCCCCCCAGCATGTAAAGGTACCAGGACAGAAGGTTCAGTTTTGGAAAAAATACGTCATCCGTACCGATCTGCATGGGCAGGAAAAAATTCCCGAATATGGCAGGCAGGGCCGGTATGATGAACAAAAAGATCATGATCACCCCGTGGAGGGTAAAGGCGGAATTGTAAAGCTCCGCCGTGAGCACGGTTTCGCCGGGAAACATGAGTTCCAGCCGGATCAGCCCGCCCAGCAGGATGGCCAGGCAGAACCAGAAAACAATGGCGAAAAGGTACATCAGGCCGATACGCTTGTGATCCGTGGTCAGAAGCCAGGCCCAAATACCTGTAAACCGTGAGGGTGCCGGGGTTTCAAAAAAAGATTTAACAGCTTCCATGTCATCCTCACATGAGATGTACGTCGGTTGCGTGGAGTTGCGCGTTAGTCTCCGTGTGGCGGCGGTCTTCGGGTCAGTCCCCTGCCCCGTTTCTTTCTTTTGGACGGTGCGATCAGGAAGACGACAAAGCCGACAACCAGAATGAGAATCGCCGTTCCGGTAATCCGGAACATCTTAAATACGTAGGTCTTGTTTTCAGGATCGTAGTCAAAGCAGAAGGAGAGCACCCCCCGCTTGATGGAGATCCCGGGTTCCCCTTTCCGGGCCTCGCTCAAGGCCATGCCCACGTCAAAGGGAAGGAAATCCGGACCGTAAAGGTAGCGGATGATTTTGCCATCCTTGGCCAGGACAATAAGGGCATTGGGATGGATATAAAAATTTTTCTTTTTCTTGACGAAATAATAGCCTAAAGAGTCGGTGAGACGCAGGATATTTTCGCGGTCAGATGTCAAATAGTACCAGTTGTCCGCATTTATCTTTCGCTTCACCAGGTTCAGGTAATTGCGTTTGGAAGTCCTGGCGTGGGAGGCATCTTCATCGTCGGAAAAACTCACCGAAACGACATTGAAATCCTGTCCCGGAATCTCTTCAACAAGATTCAGCACATTGGCCAGTTCCGCCTGGAGAAAGTTACAGATGGATGTGCACATGAAGTAAACCGGCAGGAGCACCACAGGTTTGTCAAACACCGTTTTCAGATCAACGGGTTGATTCTTCTCGTCTTTGAAGCTGGCCGAAAAATCAATATACTGGCCCAGTTTTTCATCCACCCGGACACTTTTGGCAAGTTCCTGCTTGGCAAGTTCCTCAGCCTCGGCCATCATCTGTGCGTGATCTTGAGCGGAATGCCCCATATCACCGTTGCCGTCAGCCATTGTATGGCCGGCATGGGCGTCATCGTCAGCCATAAGGGCCGGGTCTGTCTGGCCATGGCCCATCTGGCCATTATCCATCTGGCCGTGCCCGGCATCATGGGCCGTTCCATCATCAGCCCCCATACCTGCCGGCGCGGTTAACGCCAGCAGGAGAAGGGCTGCGATCAGGTATGGCAGAATCCTTGATGTCACTATTTGATCTTCTTGGATTCGCCGGTGGAAAAGTTGACGTCATAGACACCACGCCATCTGTGCCCGGCTCTAAAGGAGTCGCGTCCGGTGCCGTAGGCCAGCATTATCCGGTACATGCCGTCTGTTTTAATGGGTTTGTCCCACTTGTCACCGCTGTCAAGGGCCAGGGTAAAGGAAATGGTGGTCACCCCGTCCTCCTCCATGCCGTCGGCATCCATGACGTGGCTTTCGCCTCCCAGTTTTTCATCCGGAGAATGTCCCCGCTTCCGGTCGCCGTAGTGATCTTCAATTCTGACCTTGCCTTTTTTCACGGCGCCGATAATAATATTGGCCCCCTGCATGGCCGTCTCGGGATCAAATCCGATGGCCACCCAGCCCGTGGTCTTGGCTGACAGTTTAACCTTGATCTTATCACCGTCCAGTTTCCAGTGGACGTCCATATCTTCAACATTCAGGGTATGGTCGTATTCCGCTGCATACGCGTTCACAGAGAATAGAAGCAGTGCCGCAAAGAGTGTTGCAAAAAAGCGTTTTCTCATTCGTACTCTCCTTAAATTAGTTAAGATGCAATTAACCGAAAATCAGCTCTCCGCCTGAAAATCCCAGGCCGACAGCCAGAAGAATCATCAAAAAGTAGAGCCCCGTCGTTTTGTCAAATGTTCTTTCTTCGGGGTTATCCATAAAGGCAACCGCAATCATGACGACACCCAGCAGACCGGCCAGCACCATCTTACCGATAATCAGGCCTTCCCAGTGCCCCCCGTACCTGTGCTGCCAATCCAGGTAGCCGCTAAAGATCGTGGGCGGCAGGCCGAGCAATCCTAGGATCACACAGTGGTAACCGGTTTTTGCCAGCATTTTGAGCCGGGGCAGAAAGGAGCCGAACCTGAACGCCACTGCACCCATTACCATTCCCATGGGGATATGCGTGAAAGCAGGATGGACCGGGTGGAAAAATCCGATCTTGGTCAAAAATTCAAAAATCATTTCAGTCATGGGATCACCTTTTGTTCATTTTGGGTTGTATGATTTAAAACTTAAGAAGCTTCGACTCAATTTCAATGGCTGTTACCCTTGTTGCCTCAAGATTTTGCCGGAAGATAAAAGCAACGGAGGTCCCTCCGATCTTCCGCCGGGTGCCAACGCCTTTTTAAAACGCTTGGGAGCGCTGCTTTCAGCCGGTTAACTATTTATAGATTCCGTACCAGTACAAGTCAAGCAACAATTAGTCTCAAGGCCATTATCAATGTGTCTGATCCTATGATCCGGCAATTGCGTGACCATGGTGAGCGATCCATACCCCGAACGAAAAATTCCCATCCGAGGATGCGGACAGCATGCTGTACATGGATAAGGTGAACGGCAAGGAATACGATTATGCCTGATTGATAAAAATATGCACACCGGAAAGGCCCTGCCAGGCGCAATGTCATCCGCTATTCGACAAAAAAGTAATGCAAGCAAAACTTTTTTATTGACAGCTCATATTTTTATGGTAATATTGTTTTCAACATCAACAAAACACCGGTTGATGAAGCCATTTAGCCTTAGCAAAAAGTTATAAGATCTTTGGCTCCACTGGATGCGACACTGGGGTCAAGGTAGCAGGATAAACTATAAACCCTCCTTAATATTAAGTATTTATTTTGCCTCCGATAAAGGCAGCACCCCTTGCCAAGGTGCTGCCTTTTTTTTATTTTACAATAGGCTGGTACTTTGCGATCTGTCTTGAGATGGCGATGAGGTTGCCCGCCGGATCCCAGAGTTCTCCGTCTTCTTCCACCAGGCCACAGGAGATGAAGCGTGAGGTGAAGATGCCTTTGAGTCTTCGGGTTTTCGGGAGCATTCTGACATTGACGGAATATTCAATGGTGGGCACCCAGGCCACCATACCGCGGCTGGCAAAGACGCAGGGGGGGAAACAATCGGCAAACAGGGTGACGGCGTCCAAATCTACGGGCCGGGGGGCTGAGAACTGTATCCAGCCTTTCATCACGGCGCGGTCGGCAAGACGGTCCTGCATCCATCCGGCGGATACAGGATCCAGCCTCAGATCAATCATATTAAAAAGAGAGTAGCCGGGCATGGCAGGTACGGGGATGCAGTCTTCCCAGTCGGCCACGGCTTCGGGGGAAGCGTCATAGGCGGTTTCAAACCTCTTTTCTTGAGATCGAACATAGGTGCCCATGGCCTGGATACGCAGCTTGTCGTCCTGGATGAGGGAAGCCTGTTTCCTTACATAGGTACCGGAGGTGCCCATGGTCTCCACGCGGATCTGCGCAGGCGCCTTTTTACTGCGGGCCAGGTAATTGGCGGTGATAATGGCGGACCTGTTTATATGATCGCCGTCCGCCCTGCCCTGGGACGCCCTTTCAGGATCCATGGCCCGTGCCAGCAACGCCATGATAAAACCGCCGTTGGGCGTGTTGTTGATGGACCATTGGTCTGACAACTCAATGGTATAAAGGGAATCGTCTTGAGCCTGTGCGGTGATATCCCGGTCAAACGGGTGTAGGCGTGGATCTACAGTGGAATCCATGGTGGTTTAATCCCTGATCTTTTCCTTTATGGCCCTGATGATACCGGAGCAGACCTGGTTGGCATCTGCCACAATGGCCACATCCGCCATTTTCATCATGGTGGCGTTGGGGTTTTTGTTTACGGCAACGATAAAATCCGCATCGGTGACGGCGGCGGTATGCTGGATGGCCCCGCTGATACCGAAGGAGAAGAGTACTTTTGGCCGGATATGTTTACCGGCCTGCCCCACCAGGGCATCATGGCTGATCCAGTCCGCGTAAACCACAGGGCGGGTGGCCCCGACTTCGGCGTTCATCACCCGGGCCAGATCAAAGAGCTTCTTAAACTTTCTCTTGCTGCCCATTCCCCTGCCGCCGGTGATGACAATATCTGCCTTCTCAATACCCTGGGCCTTGGCCGGCTTGTACGCGGAACGGATGCACCGGACCCGTTCTTCGGGCAGATCCTCCGGCACCTCCAGGCGGATGATCTGCCCTTTGGCTAAATCGTCATGGGGACGTTCCTGGAACGTGCCCGGCCGTACCGTTGCCATCTGCGGCCTGGCCGCCGGGGTAATGATTTTGGCGATGAGATTGCCGCCGAAAGAGGGGGCGATCTGCACCAGGCGGTCCTTGTCATCGATCTCCAGGTCAATGCAGTCCGCAGTCAGCCCCGTTTTCAATGCCTTGGCGGTTCGCGGAGCAATCTCCTGGCCGAACCGAGTGGCCCCGATCAAAAGGATTTCGGGTTGATGATCGGCGGCAAGGCAGGTCAAAAGATGGCTGTAGGTCTGGACGGAGTAATCGGCCAGCCTGGGATCATCCATGACGTAAACCAAATCGGCACCGTGGGCAATATATTCTCTGGCATACTCATCCACCCCATGGCCGAATACCAGGGCACAGACCCGTCCGCCGGTGCCTTTGGCAAGGGCCCGGGCCCGGGCCAAAATCTGGAGGGTGACCCTGCTTTGAAAGTAATTGCGGTAATCCCCGAGTACCCAGATGTCCCTTAAGGTTTCCTGTGTGTTTTGTTTTTCCATAGCTGTTTTTCGGCCCTTACTTGGTCTTTAGATCCTTGCCCATGGCTGAACTGATCACTTTGCCGTAATCTTTGAACAATTGGTCCACCACCGTTTTTGCCGCCCCCTTGAGAATCCGGTTCTCTTTTTCCGTGGTGGGGGAGTAGACATCAATAATCCGGGTGGGGGAATCCTTGAGGGCGTTGAAGCCATCATCCAGCCCCAGTGCCGCGGCATCGAGGATACGGACGGCATCGGTGGTGTCAAAAGCCTCCTGCACCCCGCCCAGGGTGGCATAGGCCGGACTGAACGCCCCCTGGTCTACAGTAATCAGACCGGGCAGGTCCATCTCCAGGGTTTCCATGAAATCATCCACATGGCGGCAAACAGTCACGGTACGACCGGAAAGGCGGATATCAGAGGCCCATCCGATGGCCGGGATATCCAGTTCGCAAGCCAGTTGCGGCCCCACCTGTGCGGTCTCGCTGTCGCTGGTCTGTGAACCGCATAGCACAAGATCCGTGTCCGGGGCATATTTCCGGATATAGGCGGCAAGCACAAAGGACGTCAAATAGGTATCGGCCCCTGCCATGCGGCGGTCCGTCAGCAGGACACCCCGGTCCGCTCCCAGGGACAGCGCCTGGTAAAGGACCTCTTCAGCCATGGGCGGCCCCATGGATAAGGCGGTAATCGTCACCCCGTCCGACCCGGCGCTTCCGGCAAGCCGGACCGCCGCCTCAAGGGCCTGCCGTGAGGACGGATCCATCATTCCTTCCGCAAGTTCCCGTTTCAGGGTACCGGTTTTTGAATTCCACGGCAGTTCCGACACCATGGGCACCTGCTTGATACATACGAGAATATTCAACATGTTTTTCACGCTTTCTGTGGTCTTAGTATGGCCGGGCAGTCTCTGCCCTGTCCATTCAACGGGGTCCTGTCAACTGGGTCATGTCAACTGGGCCTGGTCAACAGATGCCGGGCAATGACCATTTTCTGGATTTCACTGGTCCCTTCATAAATCTGGGTGACCTTGGCATCCCTGAAATACCGCTCCACATCATATTCCTTGGAGTACCCGTATCCCCCGTGGATCTGGACGGCCAGATCAGTGACGGTCCTGGCTGTGGCCGCACAGTGCAGCTTTGCCATGGACGCCTCGGCAGAAAAAGGGCCGCCGCCGTCTTTGGCCGCCGCCGCCCGGTAAAGGAGCAGCCGGGAGGCGTCAATGGAAGTGGCCATATCCGCCAAATAATTCTGTATGGTCTGGAACCTTGCGATGGGGGTGTTGAACTGCTGGCGCTCCTTGGCATAGGACAGGGCATCTTCAAAGGCAGCCTGGGCAATACCCAACGCCTGGGCGGCAATACCGATACGGCCGGTGTCCAGTGCGGTAAGACCGATCTTAAGTCCCTGTCCGGGCTTGCCCAGCCGGTTGGTTTCCGGGATCTCACACTCTTCAAAAAACAGGGAGGATACCGGATTGGCCCGCATCCCGCAGAGATCTTCGATTTCCCCCACGGAAAAACCGGGCCGGGTTTTCTCTAGGATATAAACGTTTGCAGGGCCTTTGTCCCCTTCATCCACGGCAAAGACCAGGACGATGTCGCACACGCCGCCGTTGGTCACAAAGATCTTCGTACCGTTGATGACATATCCCGCATCGGTCTTCCGGGCCGTGGTTTCCACACCGCCGGCATCAGATCCGGCATTGGCTTCTGTCAGGCAGAAGGCGCCGATGTGTCGGCCGGCGGCCATATCCGGCACAAACCGCTCGATCTGCGCCTGTGTACCAAAGGCCATAATGGGATAAATACCCACGGAGTTGTGCACGGTAACACAAAGCCCCAGGGAGGCAGACACCCGGGACAACTCCTCTATGGCAATGGCATATGAAATGGAGTCCAGTCCGGCACCGCCCAGGGATTTGGGCACCTGAAGGCCAAAGTAGTTCAACGGACCCATTTTCCGGACAATCTCTTCGGGAAAACGGCCCTCTTTATCCAAATCCGCCACATGGGGCTTGATCTGGGCTTCGGCAAATTCCCGGACGGTTTTCCTGATGAGCTGATGCTTATAACAGGGATTAAAATCCATACGTGCCTCTTTACGTAACGCCGGTTTGTTTCGGGACCCGGCCGCCCTGTTGTCGTCAGACCGATACGGCCGCTATCCCTTTGTGGTTCTTCGTTCAGGCCAAGGACTATACCCTATTTCAAGGCATTTTCAAGTATTTTGAGGTAATCACCCTCATCCAGATCCCTGGGATTGGAAGGATTCGAATTATTGGCTGTGGCCATGCGGGCGATGGCAGGCATCTGGTCTTCCGGAATATTCAGCTCCCTGAACTTGGGAATTCCCAACCGGGACGACAGGGCCCGGATTTCATCAATGAAAGCCAGGGCCAGGCCTTCCTTTATCTCATCTTCCGGTATCTCATCGCCGGGGATTTCATCGCCCGGGGAGACCTTTTCGTCCAGAACAACACTTCCGGAGGCCAGGGCCAGATCCGCCATCTTCTCTTTGCAGGCCGGCAGATTGTATGCCAGGACCTCGGGAAGAAAGATGGCGTTGGCCACCCCGTGGGGCACGTCAAAAAGCGCTCCGATGGATTCGGATATACAGTGGACCGCCGTCACATCTGAATTACCGAAGGCAAATCCGGCAATGGTGGACCCCATCATCAGCTCTTCTCTGGCCTCATGGTTCACCGCGATATCTGCCCAGGCCGTTTCAATGGACCCCAATATCAGTTGAACGGCCCGTACAGCCTGGGTATCGGTGATCAACGTTGCCGGCCGGGACAGGTAGGCCTCTACGGCATGGGTCAGCGCGTCCAGCCCGGTGGATGCGATAACGGATTTGGGCAGGGTGGCGATCAGGTCCGGATCAACAATGGAAACCGCCGGATACATTTCCGGCCCTTTGATGCTCATCTTGAACTTCCGTCCCACATCGGTAATCACCGACACCCAGGTAACTTCCGACCCGGTACCGCAGGTGGTGGGTATGGCCAGGAACGGCAGCGGATCTGTTTTGTATTTTTTCCGCCCCTCATAGTCTTCGATTTGCCCCGGATTGGTGCATAAAAGGGCCAGGGCCTTACCGGCGTCCAAGGGGCTGCCGCCGCCAAGCCCGATAACAAGATCGGGCATATCTTCCCGCAATTCATCTGCAATGGCATTGATGGTATCCGATTTCGGATTGGCTTCGATGGTATCAAAGACCCTGGCATCCTGCAGCATTGCCGAAACACGGTCCAGAAGACCTGTTCCGGCAACACCTTTGTCCGTAATGATGACAGCCGATTCCGCCCGGAATTCGGCTTTGACAATGCGTGCAAGTTCATCGATCTGCCCCGGTCCGAAGTAAAGTTTTACCGGCATGTGAAACTGCATCTTTCCTCCTTGCTCAAAAGATCAGGGGTTAATTTTTCCAGGAATTAAACCCTGAATCCGGGTTTCCTGCAAGGCCAAATCCATATTGATGCAGATTGCTGGGGGGTGCAATAGAGAAAGCAAAGATGGGGATTACAGCGCCCACAACTAAAAAAGGCCGCCCGGTCTCCCCGGCAGCCCTATTTAGAAAAGGAAAAAAAGATGAAAAAATTAATCTTGGAAATTTAATAGTACAATTTGTGTGCCACCGAACACAAAAAATCACCAACAAGCACACAAACACCTAAAATTAAAAGATATTAAAAATCATTTTCTTTTTTCATCTCCATTTCACCGGCCCTTCCCCCTGTTCTCCGCTGCATTCTTCCCGGAAAAAGTTCAAAATTTTGAACTTTTAAAGACACCCACAGGCGTCAACACCCATAACCCACTGTTATCATATACCATATTAAAATTCATTTTTTTTAACCCGGGATCAAGCCCTGCGTCCATGATATTAAACCGGGCCATTCACGCCCTTGAATGCTGCCAACTTTTTTGAGGTGTGAAAGTTAAAAAGAGAAGAATAAAACCCGGGTCGGGCCGGCATCACTTGTCCGGTGAAGCTGCCACTGAGATGTTACCGTGTGCCGCGTCAACATTCATACGAACACCTGTGAACCCTTCACCGGAAAAAACCATACGCCCGACCGTCACATCGGCGTTAAAGTCCAAATCACGAAGATGGTGGAAGGGCAGCAGCGCCCCGATCTGAGCCACCGCATCCCCATTTGTTTCAGGCGCAGCCCGCTGTTTTCCAGGCATATGTGTTCCAGGCATACCGGTTTCCCCGTTTTGAGGCAGATAGCGGTCAAGGTTGATGTCATCCAGCACAAGTGACACCTGTGAAAACGGATCTGCGATCACTGCCCGGCCCTTTATCCGGGTATCATCCAGGTATCCGCTGATATTCTTTAAGACCCACTCCCGCCGTGTTGCCGCAATGGCGGTGTCAACCCTCACAGCGCTAAAGACATGGGGATCGGGTGGGACGGGCAGTGTCCTGTTGAATGCCGCCAAAAACGCTTTCAGATTATCATGGGAGAGGCTGAACCGCCCGTTCACGGCAGACTTTTTGGTACCGATCTTACGGGCTTCGAGCTGCCCGTCCAGCCGCAGGCCAAGGCCGCAAATTTTGAACTCAGGGACAAGGATACGGCCCCAGGCCATATCCATATCCATGCGTATATCCACTTCAAGGGCTCGGGAACCGGTTCGTTCCCAACGGTTCGGATCTTTTTGCGCCTGGTCATGTCGTCCCTGCAGCCGGTCCGCGATGGCAAGTATTAGGGGCAGGTCTTTTGCACTGGCCCGGATGTCACCGAAGGCCTTGGGCATGAGGGAAAACAGGCCGTGGGTTGAAAACTTCGAGCTAGAATCCATGCCTGCCCCCCGGCCTTCCAACTTCCGGATTTCAATCCGCCCGCCGTGGAGGTCGGCGTCGAAATCAGCGTCCAAATGAAAGCGTTTATCTGGCAAACGGTCCAAATTGGCCTCAAGCGCCTCAATTTCCGGTGTTCGGCTAAAAATTCCCGCGGCAAATAAAAGAATGCCGGGAAGGTCCGGGCCTGCGGCATGGATGTCTCCCCCAAATTCGGGAAGTCCCGCCTGCCGCCCTTTGACTCCAAAATTCCCTGTAAACTCAGCCCCGAGCAGGCTGGCCCGGAAATCAGATACCTGGCTTTCTTTTCGTGAGGGCATGACATGAATCCCCATGGACATCTCCATCTGCCTGCCGGACAGATTCTCAGCTCTCATTTCAAGTGGCTTTGACAGGCGGGTAATATCAGAACAAAACGCCCTGACCGCCCCCTGGAAGTCAGGATCATAGGCAAAAAGATCCCTTCCGTGAAGGTTGCCTTCAACCCGTATTTCCCCCAGGGATATGGCAATATCCTCCAGCATGAACTGGCCCGCCGCAGGGTCGAGTTCGATCCTTGCACGTCCTGCAACATCAATTCCCGGTTTCGATGACATCCCCCTGCCAAGCGATCGTATACCGGCAACACCCCGGAACCTGAGCCCCATCGTTTTAATCTTCCGGCGGACTTCGGGCAGGACATGCCATTCAGATGCCCTAAGAAAAATGCGATGTTTTTCAGTTCGCAATTCAAGATGCAGGTCCCTGGCAGTCATCCCCAGCGCCATGAGTTTCATCAGCGCTCCGGACAATCCTGGAACCGTTTGTGATGTTTTTCCGGAGGGTATAGAAGCCTCAGGTGCTTCAGATTTCCCGAAGATATCCAGATCTTCATCCAAGAGGGCAAAGCGCTCCCCCTTTTCCTTATTCCCGGTAACCAACGCGCCAACAACAGGTGCGGCATCATTACCGCTTATTTGCCAATTCCCCCGCCCTGACGAACCCCGTTCAAACACAATCCGCACACCCGAGACCCGGATGGGATCCATTTTCAATGACCCTCCCAACAACGTCCAGGGATGAATCCTTAATTGCACAGAATCTATCTCAAGAAAATTGTCTGATCCCATCTGCTTTGGGTTTGCCATCGTTACGCCGTTGGCGGTGATTCGAAAATCAGGAAAATAAGACAGAAGGAAAGGTCCGTTAATGTGTACCGGCCGGCCCATGTGCTTGCCGGCAGCTTTTAAGACAAAGCGTTTGACAAGCCTTGCATCCAGGTCCGCCCAGATCAATCCGGTGAAGATTGCGGCCAGAAGACATGCCGCCGGGATGACCCTACGGCCTTTCGCTATGAGGTATGATTTCTTTGCTGCCAATAAAAGCTCTCCTTGCATTTAAACCGGGTCAGGATAAGCGAGCCCGTCCGCTAAAGTCAAGCGGGGGAAAACGATTGGCAGCGATACGCGTGAAGTTTTAATAAAAGGAGGGAATCGGCATCCGTCCGGTAAAGGACGGATGCCGGGCAAAAATTTAGTACTTGTAATGATCCGGTTTAAAGGGGCCGTTTACCGAAATCCCCAGATAATCCGCCTGTTCCTGGGTCAGTTGGGTCAGGTTCACGGACAGATTTTTAAGATGGAGCCTTGCCACCTCTTCGTCCAGTTCCTTGGGCAGGGTGTACACCTGGACGTCAAGGTCTTCCTGGGCCAGCTTAATCTGGGCCAGGGTCTGGTTGGAGAAGCTGTTGCTCATCACAAAGCTGGGATGTCCCGTGGCGCAGCCCAGGTTCACCAGGCGGCCTTCGGCCAGGACGATCACAGACCTGCCGGATTCCAGGGTCCATTTGTCCACCTGGGGTTTGATGTTGATCTTTGTGGCTTTGGAATTTTTTTCCAGGTAGGCCATGTCGATTTCATTGTCAAAATGGCCGATGTTGCAGATGATGGATTCGTCTTTCATCTGTTCCATGTGTTCACCGGTGATGACATGGTAGTTGCCGGTGGCGGTCACAAAGATATCACCGCGGGAGGCCGCTTCTTCCATGGTCACGACTTCGTACCCTTCCATGGCCGCCTGAAGGGCGCAGATGGGATCGATTTCCGTCACCAGAACGATGGCCCCGTAGCCTTTCATTGAAGCGGCGCAGCCCTTGCCCACATCACCGTAGCCGGCAACCACAACGGTTTTGCCTGCGAGCATAACGTCGGTGGCCCGCTTGATGCCGTCGGCCAGGGATTCCCGGCAACCGTAAAGGTTGTCAAACTTTGACTTGGTGACGGCGTCATTCACATTGATGGCCGGAAATAATAATTCTTTCTTGGCCGCCAGCTGGTACAGGCGATGAACGCCGGTGGTGGTTTCTTCGGAAACGCCACGGATCTTTTCAGCGATCCGGGTCCATCGCTGGGGATCGTTCGCCACAGAAACTCTCAGACGGTCCACCAGGCAGATTTCATCCTGGCTGCCCTTGTTGCCTTCAAGAATTGAGGGGTCTTTTTCCGCCTTCACACCCTGATGGACGAACAGGGTGGCGTCACCACCGTCATCCACGATCAGGTCGGGACCGGAGCCGTCAGGCCAGATCAGGGCCTGCTCGGTACACCACCAGAATTCTTCAAGGGTTTCCCCTTTCCATGCAAATACGGCGGCGGAGCCTTTTTCCGCAATGGCGGCAGCGGCATGATCCTGGGTGGAGAAAATGTTGCAGGAGGCCCACCGGATATCCGCCCCAAGTTCGTAAAGGGTGTCGATGAGCATGGCCGTCTGGATGGTCATGTGCAGACTGCCCATGATCTTCAGACCCTTCAGGGGTTTTTCAGGGCCGTATTTTTCCTGGATGGCCATGAGGCCGGGCATCTCTTTTTCAGACAACTGCATATCTTTATGGCCGTCTTCGGCCAGGGAAATATCTGCGACCTTATACTTAAGTGTCAGGTCCAGATCGAGAAAATCTTGCGATTTGCTGGGTTGTAGCATATTGGGTTCCTTTTTTTATATCTATAATCCGGCCAGACGTCTAATTTCGTCGGCCTTGATGGTTCTTTCCCAGTAAAAGTCAGGGTCTTTGCGTCCGAAATGTCCGTAGGCGGAAGTTTTTCTGTAAATCGGGCGCAGCAAGTCCAGTTCCTGGATAATACCGGCCGGTCTCAGGTCGAACACCTCTTTGACAATGTCAACGGCCTTGGCTTCGGCAACCTTGCCGGTTCCCATGAAGTCCACGAGTAAAGACACGGGTTCCGCCACGCCAATGGCATAGGCCACCTGGACTTCACACTTGTCGGCAAGCCCTGCCGCCACCAGGTTTTTGGCCACATAACGGCCCATGTAAGAGGCGGAGCGGTCCACCTTGGAGGGGTCCTTGCCGGAGAAGCAGCCGCCGCCGTGGCTGCCCTGGCCGCCGTAGGTATCCACGATGATTTTACGACCGGTCACCCCGCAGTCACCCATGGGTCCGCCAACCACAAACCGGCCGGTGGGGTTGATGAAAAAGCGGGTGTCCCCGTCCATCATCTCTCCGGGAATAACCTTTTTAATGACTTCCTTGACAATGGCAGCCTTAAGGTCGTCGTAAGATACATCCGGGGAATGCTGGGTGGAAACCACCACGGTATCCACGCGCTGGGGCTTGCCGTCCACGTATTCGATGGTCACCTGGGATTTGCCGTCGGGCCGCAGGAAGTCCAGGGCACCGTTCTTACGGACCTGGGTCAGCCGCTTGGTGAGTCTGTGGGCATAAATGATGGGCATGGGCATGAGTTCTTCGGTTTCATTGGTGGCGAAACCGAACATCAGGCCCTGGTCACCGGCACCTTGTTCCTTGAAAAGGCCAGCCCCCTCGTCAACGCCCTGGGCAATATCAGCGGACTGCTGGTCAATACTTGTGATGACGGAGCAGGTCTGCCAGTCAAAGCCCATGTTAGAGGAGTTGTATCCGATTTCCTTGATGGTATTTCTGACCACCTCGGGGATATCCACGTAGCAATCGGTGGTGATTTCACCGGCCACCATGGCAAGACCTGTGGTCACAAGCGTTTCGCAGGCCACACGGCAGCGTTTGTCTTCTGCCATGATGGCGTCCAGGATGCTGTCTGAGATGGCGTCGGCCACTTTATCCGGATGGCCTTCGGTAACAGATTCAGAGGTAAATAGGGAGGTTTGTTTTTCTGACATGCTGTCTCCTTCTATTGCGTGTATATTGTTTGAATTCTTTGCAACTTTCCTGATAGTCGTTGTCTGTTTCGCGTTTGGAAATTGTCCTATCACTAATAGAGGGTTTGGCCCTTTTTGTCAATGAAAAGAAAAAATATATCAATATATGTTCATATTTTAATAGCCGCATTGGAATTTCCTTGACAAGCCACCCGGTATGATGCAGAACCGTAATAAACCGAATGCACAGAACCAGAGACGGAGAAAATATGACCGAGACACGAATTACCGGCATTGGCAACACCCTGGTGGACATCCTCATCAATGAAACCGATGCATTTTTAGACCTGTTTGGCAAAGAAAAAGGCGGCATGACCCTGGTGGGCCCCGAAGTTCACCAGCAGATTCTGGCGAAAACGGATCAGATCCCGGCGGTTGTTCCCGGGGGAGCCGCCTGCAACACCATTGTGGGAATCGGCCGGCTGGGTGGCGAGGCCAGATTTATCGGCTGCCGCGGCAGGGACGATTTCGGGGAAGACCTGGAGGATCAGATCACGGCCTGCGGGGTAAAACCCCACTTTTTTCATTCAGAGGACACCCCTACCGGCAAGGCCCTGTCCGTTGTAACCCCCGATGCCCAGCGCTCCATGTTTACCGATCTTGGGGCATCTGTAAAACTGGATCCGGCCTGGGTGACAACGGATCTGTTTGCAGATACGGCCATCGCCAATGTCGAGGGGTATCTGCTCTTCAATCCCGCCCTGATGAACGCCGCCGTCCGGGCGGCAAAGGAAGCGGGTACCCGTATCGCCCTGGATCTTGCCAGCTTTGAAGTGGTTGAAGCCGCCAGGGACATCCTGCCAGCTCTGATCCGGGATTACGTGGATATCCTGATTGCCAACGAAGACGAGGCAAAAGCCTATACCGGCCACACGGATGAAGCCAAAGCCCTTGAGGCGCTGTCCAAAGATGTGGACTATGCCGTGCTCAAGGTGGGCAAACGGGGCAGTTATGTCTCATTTGAAGGAAAAACCTACCGGATCCCGCCGGTGTCCGGCAATGATCCGGTGGACACCACCGGCGCCGGCGATCTCTGGGCCGCAGGCTTTCTTTACGGTATTGCCCACGGATTATCCATCGAAAAATCAGGAGAACTGGGATCGGTTTGCGGTTATGAAGTCTGCCAGGTCATGGGCGCCCAGATCCCCGATGACGGCTGGGAGCGCATCCGCAAACTGCTCTAAACACCGTCCCATCAACGGCCATGGGCCGCCCATGAACGTCATGCGCCGTGCCCACAACAAACCATGAAAGAATTCAACGAGTTGCTTTGTTCTTTCATATAAAAATTTCGCCAATAAAAAAGGCAGCATCCCGCGAACTTCACAGGTGCTGCCTTTTTTTAGCTTAACGATAAAGGGGTTTATTTAAATACCACCTTGTACACGTCCTTATAGGTTTTGGCAAAGTGGAAGTCGATGCCCTCCTTGATGTGATCAGGCAATTTCTTGAATGCGCTGGAGCAGCCGTCCGGAAGGATAATTTCCTTGATCCCGACCCTTCTTGCGGCAATGATCTTTTCCTTGATGCCCCCCACCGGCAGGACTTCTCCTGTCAGGGTCACCTCACCGGTCATGGCCAGGGGCCGGTCGATAGCACGCCCCGAAGCCAGTGACACCAGGGCCGTCGTCATGGTGATCCCGGCACTGGGACCGTCTTTGGGGGTGGCGCCTTCCGGCACGTGAAGATGAAGGAAAGTGTTGTCAAAGTAATCTTCTTCAACCCCGTAGGCCTTGGCATTTGACCGGACGTGGGAATGGGCGATGGCCGCGGACTCCTGCATGATGTCACCCAGCTTGCCCGTCAGTTTGAACCCGGAATTTTTTCCGTGCACCCGGACCGCTTCAATGGGCAGGGTCGCCCCGCCCATCTGGGTCCAGGCAAGCCCGGTGACGATTCCCACACCTTTCATCTGCTTTTCAGCCTTGAACACCGGCGGCCCCAGAAGTTTTTCCAGGGATTTGATATTGATCCGGATCTTTTCCGTTCCCTCCTTGAGGATCTGGACAATACTCTTTCTGATGATCTTGTTCAGCAGTTTCTCAAGGTTCCTTACCCCGGCTTCCCGGGCATAGCCTTCCACCAGGTGGCGGATGGTGGGATCCGTGATGGTAATGATGTTGGCGTTCAGCTTGTTGCGCCGCAGCAGCCTGGGCCACAGATGCTTTCTGGCGATCTCCACCTTTTCCTGGGTGATATAGCCGGAGAGGTTGATCCGGTCCATTCTGTCCAGCAGCGGTCCCGGAATGGTATCCAGGGTGTTGGCCGTGCAGATAAAAAGGACCTTGGACAGATCGATTCTCAGATCCAGGTAATGGTCCAAAAATTCCGAATTCTGTTCCGGATCAAGGACTTCAAGCAGGGCGGATGCGGGATCACCCTGGTAGGAGGCACCGATCTTATCGATCTCGTCCAGCATGACGACGGGATTGGCCACCTCAGTATCCTTCAGGGCCTGGACCAGCTTGCCGGGCAGCGCCCCCACATAAGTACGGCGGTGCCCCTTGATTTCCGCCTCATCTCTCATGCCCCCCAGGGAGAACCTGTAGAACTTGCGCCCCAGGGCCTCGGCAATACTCTTGCCTATGGAGGTTTTGCCCACACCCGGCGGGCCCACGAACAGGATGATGGAACCCGAGATATCCTTTTTATATACGCCAGCGGCAAAAAACTCGATGATCCGCTCCTTGACGTCGGTGAGGCCGGCGTGGTCCCGGTCCAGAATCTCTTCAGCCCGCTGGATGTCGATATTGTCTTCGGAAAATACCCCCCAGGGGAACGAGGTCACCCAGTCCAGGTAATTCCGGGTCACCCCGTACTCGGATGATCCCGTTTCCAGAACCGACAGCTTTTCAATCTCCTCGTCAAACCGCTTGACCACATGTTCGGGGGGATCTAGTTCGGCGAAACGCTCCTTGAATTTATCCACATCAGAGGTTTTATCGTCCTTTTGAATCCCCAGCTCTTTCTGGATGGCCTTGAGCTGCTCCTTGAGGAAAAACTTGCGTTTGTTTTCATCCACCTGGGTGTTGATGTCCTTCTGGATCTTTGTCTGGAGCTTGGCGATCTCGATTTCCTTTTGCAGAAGCATCATCACTTTTTTCATCCGCTCCAGGATGGACTCTTCTTCCAGGATGTCCTGGAGTTCGTCCCCGTTGGCCGTGGTAATGCCGGCGGCGAAATCGGTCAGCGGCGACGGCTGATCCGGGGAAAACCGTCCCAGGTACTGCTTGAGGTCCTCGGAATACAGAGGGTTTAAAGAGAGCAACTGCTTGATGGCGGATATGATGGAAATGGCATAGGCCTTGACCTCATCCTTTTTATCATCGGAGGACTCAAGATACTCCACCTGGACCACGAAGGGCGGTTTGTCCGAAAGGAACTTTTTGATCTTGAAGCGCTCAAGTCCCTGGGCGATGAACTGGAGGTGACCTTCCACATCGACGATGTTCAGCATCCGGACCACGCAGCCGATTTGCGGAAAATCCTCCTTGTACACGTATTTTCCCTTCACCTCTTTCAGATAGGACAGCCCCAGAAGGTTGCGGGACTCTTTGGTGGCCTTCATCAGGGTTTCTTCCCAGCGCTGTTTGGAGACCATCAAGGGCTGGACCTGTGCAGGCAGATGGGGACGGCCGGTAATGGGCACCAGATACAGGATATTGGGTTTCTCACTCTGGGGGATCAGCTGGCCCTTGGCATTCTCTTCATCATCTATCACGACTTCGGGTGTAATGGGTTTGCTTTCATCGCTCATGGGTCACCTCAAATTTATCAAATTCAGATTGTCTGATACGTTGGATTGACACTTCTTCATACTATAATCAAAAATCCCGGGCTTACAATACCTCGTCCCGTTTTAACCCGGTGTGAATATTTTTTTGTTGGTGCCCCATAAAAACAGCAAGATCCATACCATTGCCCTGAGGCAATGGTATGGATCCGCGTTTGATATGAATCCGGTCTATCTTAAGATCGGAGGTGTATTTTTATTTACAGATGAACTCCTTTTGCTCATCACATCCGTCATCGGTTCTTGAGGCGCAGCCACTGCAGTTTGAGGCACTGCCGCAGCCGCATTCTCCCTTGCCTTTGTACATCCTTACAAAACTTCTGACGGTGAATGCCAGTGCGGCGGCAACGATCAGGCCCACAAGTAAATTTTCCATGGATAGCGTCTCCTTGTACCGGATTAAAGGATGAGTTTGCCCGCCTGGTACACGGCCACAGAGAGACCGAATGCCAGTGCGGTGTTGAAAACCACGGAGAATCCCGCCCATTTCCAGGACCCTGTCTCCCTGGCGATACATACCACGGTGACAAAGCAGGGGGCATAGAAAATGGTGAATATCATGAGAGAAAAGGCCGTCAGGGGGCTCCACCCGGGTGCGGATTGCAGTCTCTGGGCCAGAGAGGTATTTTCCTCAGGATCCACCTCACCCAGGGAGTAGGCAGTCCCCAGGGTGGACACCACGACTTCCTTGGCAGCGAAACCGCCCACCAGGGCGATATTGGTCCGCCAGTCAAACCCGGCCAGGCGTGAAATGCCCTCCAGTGCCACACCGATACGGCCGGCAACAGAATTCTTCAAGGCAGCCTGGGCCTCTTCCCCGTCGATGAGAAGCAGGTCCTCTTTCACGGCCAGGGCAGCTTCGGAAAGCCCGTCATCACCTTCTGCCGCACTGATCTCATTCAATAGGGCCGGTGAGACATTATCCGTCACGGCGGACCGTTTTGCCTCAAACTGAGTCAGTGTTGTATCATCCAGGCCGGGAAAGGTCATCATGGCCCAGAGCACAATGGAAATCCCCAGAATCACGGTGCCGGCCTTTTTCATATACTGCCAGGTCCGCTCCCAGGTATGAATCAGAAGGCCTTTAATGGTGGGCAGACGATACGGGGGCAGTTCCATGACAAAAGGCGTGGCCTCTCCTTTGATCACGGTGGACCGAAGCAGACGGGCCACCAGAAGGGCACCGATCCAGGAAATCAGTGTCAGGATCAGCATCACCCTGGCCTGGTTCTCGGCAAAGAAAGCCGCCACCAGCAGGGCGTATACCGGCAGCTTGGCCCCACAGTTCATAAAAGGTACCGTCAGCAGCGTGGCCAGACGCTCCTTGGGGGATTTCAGGGTTCTGGCGGCCATAACCCCGGGCACGGCGCAGCCGCCGGCGATGCCGCCGGAAACGATGAACGCCATCACCGAAGAGCCGTGAAGACCGAACAACCGGAACACCCGGTCCAGCATAAAGGCCATCCTGGCCAGGTAACCGGAGTCCTCCAGAAAAGAGATGCCTAAAAACATGAACATGATCAGCGGAACAAAACCAAGTACGCCACCGACCCCGTCAACGATCCCGGAGATTATCAGCGACTTCAAAAGGCCCTCGGGCAAGGCGGCTTCGGCCATACCGCCGATCCATCCGAACAACCCTTCAAGCCATTCTGTGGGCAGCACGCTGTAGGTGAAGGTAAAGTTGTACAATCCCATGAGGACCCCCACCATGATGATGGGTCCAAGGAAGCGGTTGGTAAGTACTTTGTCAATTTTATCGGACTGCTGAAGCCGGTTCCGATCTTCAGCATACCGGACCACGTTCTGCTTGAGCACACCGCTGATAAACCCGTAGCGTTGATCGGCGATCATTCCTTCCGGATGGGCGTCCTGGGTGGCGGCCAGATGGCTGGTGAGCCGCTGGACAATACCGGCCAGTCTCGTGGCCACCTCTTTATTTTCTTCCGCTCCCAGTTCAAGGATCTGCTTGTCGTTTTCCAGGTATTTTAAGGCCACCCAGCGGGCCGGGTAGGTTTTGGTAAGAAAACCTGCTGCCTTGATTTCAGCTTCCATTTCGTCCAGGGCGGTATCGATATCCAACCCATAGGAGATCTTCAGGGCACGGTTCCCCTGTTTTGCCCTTGCGGCGACTGTTTCCAGCAGCTCTTTTTTGCCCTGGCCGGTTCTGGCCACCGTGGGCACCACCGGCACGCCGAGCAGTTCGGACAACCTGTCAATATTAATGTCAATGCCCCGTTTTTTTGCCACATCCATCATATTCAGGGCAATGCAGACCGGGATGCCCATTTCCATGAACTGAACGGAAAGATAGAGGTTTCGCTCCAGGTTGGAGGCGTCCACAATGTTAACGATCATGGCAGGCCGTTCGTTCACCAGAAAATCCCGGGCCACCACCTCCTCCAGGGAATAGGCGGTGAGGGAATAGGTGCCCGGCAGATCAACAATATCAAAGGCGCCGGTATCGGTGATGCAGGTCCCCTGCTTCTTTTCAACCGTCACACCGGGGTAATTGCCCACGTGCTGGCGGGCGCCGGTGAGTTCATTAAAGAGGGTGGTCTTTCCGGAGTTGGGATTGCCGGCCAAAGCGATTGCTGTGCTCATATTTTTTACCTTTCCTGGCTGACTTCAACTTGAATGTGATCGGCTTCATTGTTTCGAAGCGTTAATGTAAAGCCCATAATCCTCAAGGATACCGGATCATAAAGCGGGGCCCTGCCCTGCACCTTGATTTCCTTGCCGGGCACGAGGCCCATATCCCGAATTCTGCGTCCCAACTCACCGTCTGCCTTAACCGATGCAATGGTGCCGGTCTGGTCTACCTGCATCTGTCTTAAGTTGATTTTCACCACTGTTTTCCTCCATCGTTTTTCCGGCTCAGGGTTTGCCCAAGCAATGCGGGTTATTTACATGATAAATTGTAATTTCTAAAGTTCGAAGTTTTATAAACCTAACTTTAGAATGAGTCAATCATTTTTTTCAAGACAGCACAAAAATAATAAATTGACTTACTAATTAATCAGGTATAAAAAAGCGCTATACATTTAATGGAGATTAGTGATGACAAAAGAACTTGCCCTGTCCGAAAGCCTGGAAGACTACCTTGAAACCATACTGGAACTTCAGACCACCAACACCGTGGCACGGTCCAAGGATATCGCGGAAAAGCTGGATATCAAGCGCGGCTCTGTCACCGGTATGCTCAAAAAACTGGCAGCCCAGGAACTGATCAATTACGAACCATACGGCTACGTGACCCTGACTCCGAAAGGGGAGAAAATCGCCAAGGAGATCGAAGGCCGCCATATCGTCTTCAAAGATTTTTTGCAAACCCATATCGGTGTGGATGAAGAAACCGCCGACCAGACGGCCTGCCGCATAGAGCATGCCATGGATGCAGCCACCTTTAAAAAATTCAAGGCGTTCATCAACGGGCTGGACAAGGCCTGATAAGCAGTATTAAAAATTTATCCCCGCACAGGTATGCCGGTGCGGGGATTTTTTTCGTGGTTCAATCCTCCTTGTGAAACCGGATGGAGGCGGCCAGGGCAACCACCAGGATGGAGCCGATATTGTGGGTGACGGCCCCCATCACCGGTGTCAGCCATCCCAGAGCGCCCGCCCCAACGGCAAGAAAATTAATCAGAAAACTCAAGGCAATGTTTATCCGGATCAACCGGGACATGGTCCGGCTCAGGCGAATGAGAAACGGAAGCTGGGAAAGCGTATCGTTCATCAGGACCACATCGGCTGTCTCCAGCGCCACTTCCGCCCCTTTGAAGCCCATGGCAATTCCGGTATCCGCAGCCTTCAAGGAAGGAGCATCGTTTACCCCGTCCCCCACATAAACCACACCGGTGGTGCCAAACTCTGACAGCCGCGCAAGTTTTTCTTCAGGACGCTGCCCGGCAAAATACCTGCGTATCCCTACGGATTCCGCCACCTGTTTTACAGCCGCTTCCCGGTCCCCGGAAATCATGGCCACATCCGGGCCTTCCCCCCGGATGCCCCGGATCCCCTTTGAGGCTTCCGGCCTCGGTTGGTCCGCCAGGCAGATGACTGCGGCATGGTTCCCGTCCATGTGGACATCCACCAGGGTATCGCTGCGGTCCGGCCTGCCGGTGCTGGTTTTAATCTCCACCCGGCGGCCTTCCACCATCCCGCTGATACCGATACCGGGTTCGGATTCAATCCCTGTGGCATCATCAATGGCAAGCCCTCTGTCTTCCGCACAGGCGACAATGGCCAGGGCCAGGGGGTGCAGGCTTTTGCGTTCCACAGCGGCGGCCAGGGCCAATACCTCATCGGCATCCACTCCGTCCGCCGGTATAATTTCAGTGACCACGGGCTGCCCTGTGGTAATGGTACCGGTTTTGTCGAAGCAGAACAGCGTTGCCCCGGCAATATTCTCCAGATACTGCCCCCCCTTGACCAAAATGCCGGATCTGGCGGCCCGCCCCACCGCAGCCACCGTGGTAACCGGCCCTGCCAGAAGGAATGAACAGGGGCAGCCCACGATCAGCACTGTAATCGCACGGTTGATATCCCCGGTCACAAGATAGGTGATCAGGCCGGCCGAAAGAATCACCGGGGTGAACCAGGCCGCATACCGGTCAACGATCCGTGCCCCCTTTGTCTGTGACTGCTCCGCCCCCTGGACCAGGGTGATGATTTTACCGATGGCGGCATCCTTACCCACTTTCACCGCCTGGATTTTAATATAGCCTTCGGCACAGGCCGTACCGGCAAAGACCTCGTCTCCGGCCTCCTTTTTCACCGGCAGGGGTTCACCGGTGAGGCTGGCTTCCTGGACCGCCGCCCTGCCCTCAAGAACAACGCCGTCCGCAGCAATCACCTCCCCCTCCCGGACGGGCAGCACATCTCCGGGGCGGATTTTTTCAACCGGCAGCTCAACGGCCTTTCCGCCCCGCTCCACCAGTGCTGTTTTCGGCGTGACTTCCACCAGCTTTTTAATGGCATCCCTGGCACTGTCGCTCACCGCTTCTTCCACGAGGGCACCGAAAACCATGATGGCGGACACCACCGCCGCCTCCAGGAAATTTCCGTTCAACACACAGGCGATAATGGCGATACTCACCAGTTCATCCACATTCACCTCACGGGCAATCAATCCTTTCACGGCTTCCACGACAATGGGAAATCCGTTCACCGCCACAGACACCAGAAGAATGACTTGGGTAAGAGATATTCCTGCCACAGGAGAGATATCCAAAGCGTGAATCATCATGGCCACCGGTATCAGGGCGGCACCGCCCGCCAGTTTGAAAAAGTCTTCCTGGTTGAAAATCTCCTGGTACACGTTGAGTTTTGCATATCTGCCGATCATTACTCTATTTCCCTTTTTGTTTGACTATCAAAATACTCGAAGGGCAATATAAAGAACACTGCTTTGATTGTCAACAAGTTTGAGGATCAAACTTATTTCAATTGTGGAATTCGGTCTCTTTATGATAGGGTTGCCCGCAAACGAGCCAAAGGAACTTAAACTATGGATATCCAGCATCTGTCAAAACTCATTGTGGAATTCTTCGAGAAACTGGCCTCCTGGGAGGACTCGGTGGTCAGGGACTCCGGCCTCACCACGGCCCAGGCCCATGCCGTGGAAATCGTGGGCCACTCAGGCCCCGTCAAGATGAAAGATCTTGCCCAGAAAATAGGCGTGACCACCGGCACCCTGACCGTGGCAGTGGACCGCCTGGAAAAAAAAGGCCTGATGCGGAGAAAACCCCATGAAACAGACCGGCGTTCCTACCTCATCGAATTGACGCCGGCAGGTGAGGCCGTGTTTGAAGAGCACCACAACTTTCACATCCGGATGACCCAGGAGATCGTGGCCGGCCTGACGCCCGAAGAGCAGGACGAATTCTCACGTATTATAGAAAAGGTGCTTGCCCGGATCTAAGTATTTTTTCATCCCGCCTTTAACTTTTCTCTTGACCGTCCAAAAAGTTTGGTATATCTAACACCAAAACTTAAAACACACTTTAAAAGAACAAGCTGCAAATGATTGCCCACACCTTAAGATCACACACAGAAAAAACAGGTACCATGCCGCAACTATCCGGCCAAATCAGGTGTTGCTGCGGCAAGTTGCTGGCAAAACAGGTGGGAGACCACATTGTCATCCGCTGCACCCGATGTAAACAGGAAACAAAAATACACCTGACAAAGGACGGCCCAATACCAGATACGTAAACGCCTCCCCTGACATTGTAAGAGACCAGAGGTCAAAAGAGAACCCAAGAGTCCGGACATTTTTTTCACTTATTGTGAATTGTCCGGACTCTTTTTTTTTATCATAACCCACATTAATTTTTTAAAAAGGAACCAGAAAAATAAGATGAAAACATCCAAAGTAAAACTCACACTTGTCTCGGTATTACTGCTCGGTATTATCGGCCTGCCGTCCGCGTTTGCAGCCACCAACGCAGAACTGGAAAAACGCATAGACGCACTTGAGAAAGAAAAAACCCTGTCCGACGGCAGTCGCCTCTGGGACAGATTTTCCCTGTCGGGTGCTATTGAACTGGATTACTCCAGTGCGGACACCGAAGATCCGGCCGACAAAACCATAGATGCCTCCACCTCTGATCTTGACGTGGGCACCCTTGAGCTGGGTATTGAAGCCACCCCCCATGAGTATGTGACAGCGTTTGCCCTGCTCAAAGGAGAAAATCTGGCCGGAGATGACAACGTTTTCTGGGATGAAGCCTACTTCACACTGGCCAAAGAGGGCCTGCCGGTCTATTTTGTGGGCGGTAAGCGCGCCCAGCCCTTCGGCCTTTTTGAAAGCCTGTTTATTAACGATCCTATCACCCAGGATCTCTATGAGGTCAACGATACCGGTGCCACAATAGGCTTCACCAGTGATACCTGGATGAATATGGACCTGTCATTTACAGTTTACAAAGGAGAAACCCTCATCGCCCGGGTAGACGAAGCCGGATACGGCTGGACCCGGGACACATCCGCAGGATACCAAGAGACAAAAACCGTGGGTTCCTACATTTTCAATGCGACCTTTGAACCGGTCGAAGGCCTTACCATCGCCGCATTTTTGAACTCCGAACCCGGTGATTCCGACCGGAACACGACACTGGGTGGAGCCTTCCACTTTGAACATTCCGGATTTATTCTGGACTTTGAAGCCATGAAAGCCGTTTCCCGGGAAAAAAATACCACGGCCAACGAAGAATACGAGGAATCAGCCTGGGTTGCCTCTTTGGGCTACCAGGTCACCGATCCCCTGGTACTTGCCGTCCGCTACGAAGATTTTGACGCAGACAACGATGACGACGGCAACCTGGACAACCGGTACAGTATCGGTGCAGACTACCTGTTATTTGAGAACAGCCACTTTGCCTGCAACCTCATGGGTGAATTCAGAAGAAGCGAATACACAGGTGATGACACCTCTGCCAACGACCTGGATATGAACGAACTTTTTGCCCGGATCGCCATAAGCTTCTAAGCACTGATTCTTATCGGCAAAGAACGCCTAGCTTTCCAAACTCTTCCCCCGGCCCTTTCAATCAAAGCGCCGGGGAATTTTTTTTTCACAGGTACAATCAAATCAAGGGATCGACGAAGAACACTGCGGTGGCAGTCAGCCCTTTCTGCCGCTTGTTCAATTGATTGTCAGATACCAACCCTTCCAGGTAGGTCCGGATTATCGGTTCAAGGTCCTCTTCCGGCCGACCGCTCACCCGCGTAAAAAACGCCAGTTGATTGTCCAGTTCCTTTTCCAGGCTGACGGTCTGGTCCCATTCCACCACATCAAAATTGACATCCGGGAACAACCCCTTTGAGATGAGCAGGTTGATCTTATAAAGGATGCTCTGGGGCTTGTCATCCAGCGGACGATCCATAATTTTTTGCCACAGATTCATCAGAATGGGATGCTGCCGTCTTGCCGCCCATCCCCGTATGGCGCAGCCTTTGACCGAACACCGGATCATTTTGTCAAAGGCGTCGGGACTTGCCACCCCAGGCGACATAAAGGCCACCACCAGGTCAAAGGCATTTTCCCAGCCCCGCTCCCGGATATCCACCTTATGCCAGTCCTCTTCAAGCAGGGTCACCCGGTCTTCCAGGTTCGCGGGCAGATCGGCCCTCACCCGGTCCAGCATCCCCTTTGAAAAATCCAGGGCCGTCACCTGTGCCCCCCGCTCCGCCAGGGCAATGGCCAGCATTCCGGTACCGCATCCGATATCCAGCACCCGCATGCCCTCAAACAACAGCCCTTTTTCCTTAAGCACCGAAAGGACCTTATCCTGCCGCCGGCCCCTTACCTCTTTTTTATTCGTATTATAGGTGGCCGATGCCTTATCCCAGTACTCCGGGGTTGCAAAGCCCTTGTGCACGGCATAGGTATCCCCGGTGGTATCTCCTGTCCATACATCCGTCCAGAATTGTTCGGTAAATATCTTGTCCATTTGCTTCTTTCTATTGTGGTATTTGAATATGCAGTATCTTGCTCAGCCAACAGTATACTGAATTATAACTTCATCAGCCAGGGAATCTCTGAAATGTCGTAAATCATCCAGTTCTACAATTGATGCCAACCTTTGGTTATATTGTTTAATGGTGTGCAAAGAAGGAGGTATAACGACCACCGGTCCGGCCGGGATGTCCGGGCTGGACGATCGATTTCCAAGTGGCTCTAAGCTTGCTCCACTACACGCCGTGAACTCCGGTCCAATAGGTCCTCAAACAGCACGTCGTGCTTAACGTTACGCTTCGCTAAGAGCCACTAAGAAATCGCGCCCTTATGCCTCGGCCACCCCGCCCGGACCTATGCGGTTTAAGAACCCCTGTTGCTTATTCCAAACGGAATTTGTGGTAAAATATTTATGATAAGCCGAATACTTTGAGAGGGAGGAATATAATGTATAAACCTGACTTTTTAACGCCAAGGCTTAGCTGCGTTAGTTTACGAGCGTTTACTGCGGCACCTTTATTTTGTATTTTTATGCGAATATTGCAATTGGCAGCACTTGGATTGCAGGGCCTTTGATCTCCCATTCTAATTCTGGAAAATCCATTTCTGCTAATGCAGGTGCTTGAAAAGCTTTCTTAAATTCTTCAAGAACAGAAATTGGCAAACGATTAAATGCAGACTTTCGATTAAGGCTAATTGAATCATTAGAGTTTTTTATTGAGCGAGTCACTTTTCCAACTACTCTGAAAGTCCCGTCAACCAGATCAGACATTGATGGGTCATTCAAATTCTTAGTTTCGATTGAAACAACTGCCCGATGGGATGATTTCAAAGGTGGGGTTGTTAAATCTAATGATTCACTATTTTTCAATGAGGAGAGCAGAGTGACGATCTGATTTTTTATCCGGTAAAATTCATCATTTTGTTTTCCCTTGCCTTTGTTTGGTTTTCTTTCGAACACTTTCACCATGTCAATTAATTCGACAAAAGATTCTAAGGTTTCAACAAGAGGATTTCTTTTTAAAACAGTTGAAAATTCAATAAGGTCACCTGGTACGACTTCTTTCTCTGATTCGATATTTTTTAAGTATTTTTTCTCATGCAAAATCGAACGAAGTGCAATGAAAAGTGATACTGGAGTATGAATCCTATCTTCTGTTGTTGTCTTACTCGATTCATCAGATGATTGATTAGCTCGTTTCCCGGTTAGATCAATTTTTAGTAAAGAAGATAATGCGTTACTTACACCAAAGGAAGCACCAATTTGTTCTCTCTGTCCTTCCAATTCAGTTTGGGTTTTTGAAACTTGTGTAACTGAGGCAATACCACCTTCCAAAACAGCAACAAGATCAAATACAACTCGTTGGTTTAGATAAACAGGAATTATAAGATCATTTTGATCCATTTAGGGCTCTCCTTTGATACAGAACAGTAAAATCGACGGAATCATTAAATATGGTGCTATACGGAATTCATCGATTACAGAAATCTAAGGTTAAATTAATAGCACCTCAGTCAACTTTATTGGACATAATCACGATTCTGGTGGAAATGCAAGGCCCCACTCTTTGCTTCATAAACAGATGACTTGGAAAACATCTGTCGCAAACCAGGAGGACCAGGCAGCCGGTGGCGGAGATGGCCCAGAGCGGCGTAAATTTCCGGGGCGTCAGGACCGACAGAACCGGAAATTTCCGCTACCCTGCCGCTCATGGACGAGCGGCAGGGTTTTAGCGGCGGGTCACTCCGGTGCCGGCTGCCGGGTAGATACCTCCCCCTCCCCAAAAATTCAGTTCAAATCGCCTTTAAATTTCAAATCTCTCCGACTTACAGCGTCACCGATTCTTTCTGTCCGGATGGTTCATCTGATCCGTCTGATTCGTCTGATCCATCTGCTGCACTTGCCGGCACCGGCGGCGGTGCAAATATCCTGGTGATATCCTTGATCACAACATACAAGGACGGCACAAATACCAGTGTCAGAGCCGTTGCCGCCACAAGGCCGAAGCTGATGCTGACCGCCATGGGGATCAGGAACTGGGCCTGGAAACTGGTTTCCGTCAGCAGCGGGGCAAGGCCGGCCACTGTGGTGACCGAGGTTAAAAGGACTGGGCGGAACCGGTTCCGGCCGGCATCCATGACGGCCTCAAAGAGGTTGACACCCAGGCGGACCTTGCTGTTGATGAAGTCAATCAGGATGAGGGAATCGTTGACCACGATTCCGGAAAGGGCCACGATGCCGAAGATGGAGATCATGGTGATGTCAAGGTCCATCACGTAATGGCCGACAATGGCGCCGATCAGGCCAAAAGGAATGGCGGTCATGATGATCAGGGGCTGGATGTAAGACCGGAACTGACTGGCCAGCAGCAGGAAGATGATCATGGCGGCGATGTAAAAGCCTTTCATGAGGCTTTCCATGGACTCTTTGCTTCGCTTGGCCTGGCCTTCCAGGTCATAGGTAATGCCAGGGTAATGGCTGACCATTTTATCCAGATAGTTTTCCTTGAGGTCATCTACGATCTTGCTTGCGTTAGCCCTGTTCTCGTCAAGGTCTGAAATCACGGTGATGACCCGGCTGCGGTCCACCCGCTGAATGGTGGAATAGCCCCGGTTGGTTTCGATACGGGCCACCTGGCTCAGGGGGATTTCCCGGTTGTCCCGGGTTCTGATCCTCAATTCGTCTATGGAACCTTCGGTTTCCCGTTCCCTGCTGGAATACCGGACCATTACCTTGATATCATTTTTGCCCCGCTGAACCTTTAACACCTCGTCCCCGTAATATGCCTGGCGGATCTGCATGGCAATGTCGGCCATGGTGACGCCGATGGACTCGGCACCGGGCTTGATATAAAGCTGCTTTTCCATTTTACCGGGCCTGAAATCATCGGTGATGTCATAGGTGCCCGGGTAGGTGGAAATCTCATCCTTGAGTTCATCTGCTGCCCTTTGCAGCTCCTCCAAATCATTTCCCACCAGACGGATTTCAATGGGGTTGCCCCCGGGACCGCCGCCGATAACGTTGAAGGTAAGCTGTTCCGTACCCAGGACATCCCCGGTGAACTCCCGCCACTTGGCAACGACTTCGGATGCGGCAATGTCCGGCCGCATGGAGGCCGGCTGGATCTCGATCCAAGCCTCACCGCAATGGGCGCCGAAAACAGGGGGTTTCCAGTCACGGCGGGCAATGTGTCCCACAAGAGAGAAGGTATTGACGACCAGATCTTCTCCCCCATCTACCCGGTCCCTGAAATACTCGTTCAGTTTGAAGGCACCGGTTTCGATCTGCTTAATGGTCTTTTCCGTGGTGTCAAACGGGGTTCCCAATGGATAAATGGTTTCTGAAATCAGCCAGTTGGAGTCGTTTTTCGGAAAAAAGGTGAAGGGCACATGGCCGCCTGCAATGAGTCCCAGACAGACGATGAGGAAGCCGCCCGCGATGGCCAGGGTGAAATATCGGTTTTTCACACAGTATTTGAGCAGGGGCAGATATATGGTGTGAATGACCCAGTTCAACCCTTGCTCCACCCGTGCTCTGACCCGGTCATGCAGAAAGAAGATATCGGTTTTCAACCATTCCAGCCAGAAAAACACGATTTTATAAACCTTTGAGTGGCTTTTTTTCGACGGGGTCAGTGTCCCCTCCAGATGGGCCGGCAAAATCAGGAAGGCTTCAAACAGGGAGATGGCCAGGATACAGATGACGGCCTGGGGCATGATGGCGATGAATTTGCCCATGATGCCGACAATGTGCATCAGCGGCATAAAGGCCACGATGGTGGTGGTTACGGCCATAACCACGGGCCAGCCGATCTGCGCCATGGAATCAATGACGGCCTGTTTGGGGGTTTTGCCCTGGGAATAATGGGTGTATACGTTTTCTCCCACAATAATGGCGTCATCCACCAGGATACCCAGGGTCATGATGAAACCGAAAAGGGAAAGCATGTTGACCGAAGCCCCCATGTAATCCAGCACCAGAAAGGCCCCCATAAAGGTGATGGGAATGCCTGAGGCCACCCAGAAGGCCAGGCCCAGATCCAGGAAAACGGCAAGTACCACAAACACCAGAAGGATGCCCTGGAGGCCGTTTTTCAGCAAAAGATCGATGCGCTCCTGGACCAAATCGGCCATGTTGTACCAATGGCCAAGGCTGACACCCTCCGGCATATCTTTGCGGTGTTCCTCCATGTAAGCCAGTACCCGTTTTGAAATGGCGATGGTGTCCTGGGAGTCGGTGCGGTTCACCACGATAAGGGCGGCGGGCTGCCCGTTGAAGCGGGGTTCGATGTCGGTGTCTTCAAACCCGTCTACCACACGGGCCACATCCCCGAGCCGTATGACGGTGCCGTCCTCCCGGGTGACCAGGGGGATCCGGGCGAACTCATCTCCGGTGTATTTTTTGCCTTTGGCCCGGACCAGGAACTCCCCGCCCGGGGTTTTGATCTTGCCGCCGGGCAGCTCCAGACTACCGGTTTCCACCGCCCGGACCACGTCGTCAAAAGAGAGGTTATAGGTCCTCAGATCCGCTTCGGATATCTCCACGGAGATCTCAAAATCCCTGACACCCACCAGGGAGGCCAGGGAAATTTCTTCCATTTCCACCAGGTCATCCCGAATTTTCTCAGCCGTATTCCGCAGCAGCAGTTCCGGCACATCTCCGTATACCGCAAGGTAGATGGCGGGTTCATTGTTCTTGATCTCAACGATAACAGGATCTTCCGCCTCTTCGGGAAATGAGTCGATCAGATCGATTTCTGTTCGTACCTCATCCAGTTTCACGTTGATATCGGTGCCCGCATTCAGCTCAAGGGTGACCGACCCGGATCCCTCAATGGCGGTGGAGTACATGGTTTTGACATCTTCCAGGCTTTTGAGCTGCTCCTCGATCTTGATGCATATCCCCTCTTCCACTTCCTCCGGGGACGCGCCGGGATACGGCACGGAAATGTCGATCATGTCCAGGGAAAACTGGGGAAACATTTCCCGTTTCATGTTGATGGCGGTGAACCAACCTGCGACAATGAGGAAGACCATGACCAGGTTTACGGTCACCCGGTGTTCGACGGACCATTTTCCCAATGCTTTCATGGCCCCTCCCCTATTTTGTTTCGGATTTTATGGTAACGGCCATACCTGCCACTGCGCCTGGCAGCGGAGAGGAGATGATCTGATCCCCCGTGGCAAGGCCACCGTCGATAAAGACCTCGTCATCGAACTTCCTGAGCACCGATACTTCCCGGATCTCAAGTTTTTCATTGACCGCAAGAAACAGGGTATCGTCCTCCCGCAGCAGGTAACGCGGGATACGGAAAAGGTTTTCCCGGGTGTCGCCCACGATACTGCATTTGACAAAGGTGCCGGGCTTCAGCCGGATCAGGGGATTGTCGGCGTCGGATTGGTTTCCGTTCTTTTTTTGCAGGCCCTGGATCTCCAGAGTAATGGGCAGGGTACGTGTCTTTTCATCGATTCTGGCATGAATCCGGGCCACCCGGGCATTCCAGGCCGGAAGGGAAACGCCCTCAAGGTTGGCGATGGTGACCCTGGCCTCCGGCATCTGCCCGTTGTCAAACAGGGGGCGGATCCACTTGATCTGCTCTAAAGGGATACGCACATCCACGTCCAGGGCACCGGTTTCGTATATGGTTCCAAGGACCTGTCCGGGGTTTACGTATTCTCCCAGCTCCGCCTGCTTGGAGAGGACGAACCCGTCAAATCCGGCCCGGATCTCAGATTTTTCCAGAATCAATTCCGCCTTTGCCAGGTCTGTCTTTGCCATGGCCAGGGATGCCCGTTTCTGGGCCATCCGGGAGGGGGTCAGGGCCAGTTGATTTTCCGTGGACTGGAATTGAATCTTTGCCCCCACATAGCTTTGTTCCGCTTTGTCCAGGCTTGTCTTGGAGGCAAACTGATTTTTATTCAGGGCCTTGAGGCGATCCCTTTCTTTCAGGCTCAGCGCCATGTTCGTTTTGGCAAGGCCGGCATCTGCCTTCAGATTTTCAATTTCCTGGGTCAGGTGGCGGATATCGGCGGCAGCCTGTTCCACCCGTACCCTGGCAGCATCCCTGTCCAGACGGAAGTTCCGCTGATCGATACGGATCAACACCTCGTCTTTTTTGATGGCCCCGCCCTCACGGAACCTAGGATGGATATAATCAATACGGCCGGCCACCTCCACCGCCACATCCACCTTTTTCCTGGGGGCAATGGTGCCAAACGCCTCCACGGTCATGGCCTCGGTGGCGGAGACGGCACGGATCACCCGGACTCCCGGCGGTGTGCGCACCACCTCTACCTTATGGGGTTTTTCACGAATGGAAAAAAGCCAGAAAGCGGCAGCGCCTGCAATGGAAAATACGATGAGAACCCGAATCAGTCTGAACAGAAAAGATGCCATGGCAAAAGCCCCTTTGTTGTTGGTTGAATGTCCCTGGCGCTTCTTTGAACCTTTAAGCTCACCCCTTATATAACAGGTGTACTTTTTTGAAAAGGGGTAGTTCCAAATATTTGCAACATACCGAAAAATTAATGTGTTTCAAAGGGTAAAGCCGCAATGACCCATCCCAATCAAAGGCCTGCAATCCGAACGATAACAGCGTTCACCCCACCTTGACATTTAAAAGTATCCATGGTTAAGTTTGCTTGACTTTGACCCGGAGAAACGCCCGGACGGCGGCAGGCGGATATTTTTCTTTAAACCACCGGACTTTAAACTACCGGATTTTAAATCACCGGAGAGGATAAGATGGAAGACCCGAAATTTTCAATTGTGGGCTGCGGCCGGGTGGGGGTGACCCTGGCCCGGATGCTTAAGCAAAAGGGATATTCCCTTCTGGGCGTGTCTTCCAGGACCCAGGCCTCGGTAAACAACGCAGTAAAGGTGCTGGATGCGGACAGGGCCAGCCTGACACCAAAGGACGTCACCAAAGAGGCGGATCTTGTGTTTATCACCACCCCGGATGATGTCATCGAACCGGTCTGCTCGCATATTGCAGACAATAACGGGTTCAAGGAAGGGGCCATCGTGCTTCACTGCAGCGGTTCGCAACCGTCCACGATCCTGTCGGCAGCCACCCGGTGCGGGGCCGTCATAGGCTCGGTCCACCCCCTGCAGAGTATCGCGGCCATCACCCTGGACAGCAATCCATTTGACGGCATCATTACGGCGGTGGAAGGGGAACCGGAAGCGGTCAAACTGGGCAAGCAGATATCCCGGGATATCGGGTCCACCTGCATTGAAATCAAGACCCATGCAAAATCCCTTTACCATGCCTCCGCCGTGGTGGCATCCAATTACCTGGTGACCCTGATCGATGCGGCCTGTAAACTCATGGCCTGCTCCGGCGTGGATCCCAAATCCGGGTATCAGGTGCTCAAACCGCTGCTCAAGGGATCCTTTGACAATATTGACCGGATGGGTATCCCAGGAGCCCTCACCGGCCCCATTGCCAGGGGGGATCACAACGTCGTGAAAACCCATCTGGAGGAAATCGGTAAACAGGCCCCGGAGCTTTTGGATTTTTATAAAACACTGGGCTACTATACCATTGATATCTCCCAGGCCAAAAACGGCATCACCCCGGAGGCCGCCCAGGTATTTAAATCCATGCTGGCACCGGACCAGGCCTGAACCCGGCCCCCACCATTAACCTAAGAGGTGAGACATGAAAAAAAACAAGGTAACGGTTTTAGATGTTCAGAACGCCAAGGCAGAGGGCCGCAAACTGGTCATGGTAACGGCCTACGACTATCCTTTCGGCCTGATTGCCGATGAGGCAGAGGCGGATATTGCCCTGGTAGGCGACTCTTTGGGAATGGTGGTCATGGGGCTGGAAGGAACCGTCGAAGTGACCATGGAACATATGATCCACCATATCCGGGCGGTGGCCAGGGGCTGCAAAAAGGCAATGATTGTCGGGGATATGCCCTTCATGAGCTACAACACCGGTATAAGGGACGCCGTCATCAATGCCGGACGCCTGATGAAAGAGGGGGGATGTGACGTGGTGAAGCTGGAAGGCGGCACCGACTTTGCCCCAGTGGTTGAAGCCATTGTCAAGGCGGGCATTCCGGTTCAGGGCCATATCGGCCTTACGCCCCAGACCGCCAGTGCCCTGGGCGGATTCAAAATCCAGGGAAAAAATGCCGACGCCGCCCTTCAGATCATCAGGGATGCCAAAGCCCTGGAAAAGGCGGGGGCATTCTCCCTGATTCTCGAAGCCGTTCCCGCCCCCTTGGGCAAACTTGTGTCCGAGGCTGTCAACATACCCGTCATCGGCATCGGGGCTGGCAAGGATGTGGACGGCCAGGTACTGGTCACCCATGATATGCTGGGGTTATTCGACCGGTTTGTCCCCAAATTTGTCAAACAATACACCAGGCTTCGCCCCACCATTATCGAGGCCATGGCCGAATACGGCAAAGAGGTTCAGACCGGGGCATTCCCGGCAGAGGAACACAGTTTTTCCATGCCCGATGACACCCTTTTGGCGCTGAAAAAAATGATAGAAAAAGACAATTAGAAAAATTTAAATATCAGTGGTATTTAAAAGGGGGCGCGTCAAAGCGCCCCCTTTGCTATTCTGGAAAGGCAGGGATCAGGCTTTTTTGGCAGCGATTTTAGGTTTTGCCGCAGGCTTTTTTGTGGATCGCACAGCTGTTTTGGCAGAGGTCTTGGCAGTTTTCGATGGGGAAGCCCCTCCCGCCTGCTTGGCTGCCGGTTTAGCTGCTGTTTTTGCTGCCGGTTTGGCCGGCGCTTTTTTATTTGGCTTCACGCCCCTGAGAATGGGCATGACCTCATCTCTCTTTTCAGCCATGAGCAGACAGAGTTCTTCCTGCTGGCGTTCGTCAAGCTTCAGGTCGGAAGTATCGAGGAAATCAAACAATCTGTCGGCAATATCAAGCATCTTGTCATAGGCGTCTGCTTCTTTTTTTGTCGCAAATGTCATCTTTTCCTCTCCATTCCTGACAACAATGTATTTGACGATTACAGCCATGTTTTCTCCTTCAAAGATTTATCCATTCGGTGTCAGCCCTTTTTGTCAGCGTTAGTACGTTAAGTCATAATAAAAAAACAGGTCCCGGTAAAGGAAATTTTCCTGAACCGGGACCTGCAGTTTATTCACGTATCAATATATACGAACCGGTTTCCTAAACTTCGGGTCTGGGATACAGTCCGCTTCTTTCAACAATCTCAGGCACTTTTTCTTCCCACTCAATGGCCATGATGTGGAAACCTGCCACCCCTTCCACTTCCTTGAGCTGCTGGATATGCTCCACACAGATATCGATGCCTTCCTGGGCCTGCGCCTTCTTGTCCACACCGGCCAGGCGTTTGATGATCTCTTCGGGCACGTCCATGCCGGGGACCTTGTTCTTCATGTACTTGGCCATGCCCACGGATTTCATGGGGGTCATGCCGGCCATGATAAAGGCCTTTTCAGTCAGTCCTCTGTCCACGGCCCGTTTCATCCACTCTTTGAACTTGTCAATGTTGTAGATACACTGGGTCTGGATGAATTCGGCACCGCAGGCGATCTTTTTGGCAAGACGGGGAATCCGGATTTCAAACGGGTCGGCAAAGGGGTTGGCTGCCGCGCCCACGAACATCTTGGGGGGGCGCTTGATGTCGGCACCGCCCAGGAACTTGCCCTCGTCTCTCATGTGGCGGGCGGTCTGAACCAGCTGCATGGAGTCCAGATCGTGGACGTTCTGCCCCTGGGCACAGTCACCGAAACTCTGGTGGTCGCCGGAGAGGCAGAGCATATTGTTGATGTCAAAGGAGGCTGCGCCCAGGATATCACTCTGCAGGGCCACCCTATTTCTGTCACGGGTGACCATCTGGAGTACCGGTTCAATGCCTTCCAGTTTGAGATGGACGCAGGCGGCCAACGACGACATCCGGGTCATGGCGGTCTGGTTGTCGGTGACGTTGACGGCATCCACATGGTCTTTGATCAGCGCACCCTTCTCACGTACCTCTGCAGGATCCGAGCCCCGGGGGGGACCGCACTCGGAGGTTACACCCAGGTGGCCGGCTCTCATCACCTTTTCAAGTCTGCTTTCCGTTCTGCACTCGCTCATATCTTCACATCCTCCCTGGTTACGGTTCTGGGGCCGCCGGCTCTGTCGGTTGACCAATCTTTGATGGGGGCCACTTTTTCATAGTCATCCATTTTATCCAGCGCTTTGAGGCGGTCAACGATAAGCTGCCACGCGCAGTCCGTATCCTTGGAGATTTCGCACTTGCCGCCGGTGGAGCCGCCGCAGGGGCCGTTCAGGACGCGTTTGGCGCACCTGGATACAGGGCAAATGCCGCCGGTCCTGGCCAGCACACAGGTACCGCAGGCCTGGCAGCGTTCGGTCCAAAGTCCCCTGTCCTCATTGGCTCCGAGGCAGACAGTGTTGACGCCGGGCAGCAACGGCATTTCAAGGTACTTCTCAGCGCAAAACTGAACGCCGACACCACAGGCCAGAGATATGACGGCATCGTAATCGTCGATGTTGCCGCGGATCTCTTCTAAATACTCGTGGTCGCACTGGCGTTCCAGGGTTCTTTCCCCGATGGTTTTTTCCTTGCCCTGGGTGATGAAATACATGCGCAGGGCCGAGGCCAGGACTTCCACTTCCTTTTTGCCCCCTGCCTCGCACACCGTCACACACTCATTGCACCCGAGGACGAGAATACGATCGAAATCTTTGACTTCCTCAATGATTTCTTCAATGGGTTTTTTCTCTGCTATGATCATACGCTTACCTCATTATTCAGCTGTTATAGTGTTAACTTGTCGCTGTTCACTGCTTGGCTTTGCTGCTTCGCATCTAGGCTGCTGCCGCGTCAGTTTTTTTTTGTTTCATCTGCTTGATGGGGTTGGGCCCCAATTTTTTTATCAGCTCAACCATTTCAGTGGCATACTGGGCAAACAGGGGGCCTTCACCGGAAGACAGGTTGTACATCCGGACCCGCTCTCCGCCGACCCCGACCTTGTCTAAAAGCTGAGCCGCCTGTTCAATGCGCTTTCTGGCCCTAAAGTTGCCCTGGTTGAAATGACAGTCGCCTTCCATACAGCCCACGGCAAAGACCCCGTCAGCGCCCTTCTCAAAGGAACGCAGGACATGGATGAGGTCCAGTTTGCCCGTACACGGCAGACGAACGATTCTAAAATTTGTGGGTATCTTCAATCTCATGGAACCTGCCAGGTCCGCAGCTGAGTACCCTCAGAAATTACAGCAGAATGCCAGGATGACCGGCTCGAAATCTTTTGTCATATTACCCCCTCCAGCAAGGATTCCACCTTGCTGAGCAATGATTCATCTTCATACCAGTTGAGTTTAATGGTTTTAGCCGGACATTCGGATGCGCAGACCCCGCATCCCTGGCACAGGGCCGGATCGATGTAGGACACGCCCATCTCGTTGATCACGGGTACGTTGTAGGGACAGGATCTCACGCAGACCAGACAGGATGCGCAGTTGGTCTGGTTCACCTCGGCCACCACCGCTGACAGGGTCAGATATTCCTGGGCCAGGAAGGTGGTCGCCCTGGAGGCGGCCGCCATGGCCTGGGAGATAGTTTCCGTGATCAGTTTGGGACCGTGGGCCGTACCGCAGATGAAGACACCTTCGGTGGCGGCATCCACCGGACGCAGCTTGACGTGAGCTTCCATGAAGAACCCTTCGGGATTCCGCTGGGTCTTGATGATAGTGGACAATTCCTCTGTGTCGCTGGCAGCAACGCCTGCACTCAGGGCCACAAGATCACACTCTGCTTCCACCATCTGTCCTAAAACATGATCGCGGAAAGTAACGGACAATCCGTCGTCGGTCTGGTTGACCTGGGGCGGATTCGCCTTATCAAACCGGGAGAAGATTACCCCCAGATTCCTGGCCTTGGTGTAGTACTCTTCCATCATGGAATACATCCGCATGTCACGGTAGAGGATGAAAACATCCGTATCCGGACTCTTTTCCTTGATGGCAATGGCGTTCTTCACCGCATTCTGGCAGCAGATCCTGGAACAGTTGGGGTTGTCGTCGTTTCTGGAACCAACGCATTGGATCATCACCACACGGTTCGGATCACCCAGTTTTCCCTCTTCCATCATGTCGGCCAGCTCAAGCTGGGTGACAACCCGCTCGCTGTCGTTGTAAAGGTACTCTTTGGGCTGATATTCGGTGGCGCCCGTGGCAACGATCATGACGCCATGGTCGATTTTCTTTTCCACCATGGAGGAACCCACCAAAACTTCTGTCTTGAAGTTGCCCTTGTAGCCGCCAAAACCCACCACAAGGCCTTGTTTGAGGACGTCTATCTTGTCGTGGTCTTCCACATAGTTCACCAAACCGTTTACATAGGCCTGGACGTCGTCGCCTTCTATGGTGTGGTGGAGACGGGCTCCCAGACCGCCCAAACGGTCTTCCTTTTCCACCAATGTGACGTGGAATCCCTGGTCGGCAAGCCCTTTGGCTGCCGTCATGCCGGCGATGCCGCCGCCGATGACCAGGGCCTTGTCAATGATGGAAATCTTCTTGTCATGAAGGGGGCCTAAGGTGGAAACCCTGGCCACGGCCATGCGGATAAGGTCCTTGGCCTTTTCCGTGGCTTCCTC
>CAJWHT010000019.1 GCA_913041495.1 uncultured Desulfobacteraceae bacterium
CATCCTCACGGACACTAAGTACAAATTTTCGCATTAACCCAATAGTGTCAGCGCTAATAATTGCTATCCGAGTCTGGCCGTCATCAATCACCGCAGTTACGGCCATGAGGTCATCTTTAACTCCTTGAGCGGCCCGTTTATTTTGAAAACCTGCCATCCAAACAGCATCGAATTGGTTATTGCCGTTTACATCAGTCCATTTATCGATATCTGGATCAAATTGAGCATCATTATTTATATCTTCCCACTCATCAATAAGATTGGGGGTAATTGGAAGCTCGGCAAATCCGACTTTAAATTCATTTGCATGGATCTGAGAAGTCAAAATACTGGCAAACACCATAAAAATGTAAAGTCCGTTTTTTGTTAAATTAATTAGATTTGAACAGTTGTTTAATTTCATTTTAACCCCCGCTTATTTACAGTTGTAAACTGCTCCGCCGTAACTGATTAGTTTTGGGTGTTACCCTTTTTTTACTTTTATTCCCTGTTTTTTGAACATTTCCATTAGATTTTTCATGATTAAATCTCTGGAGTCTTCGGGTTTTACGACTACACCCTCTAATTTCTTTTCTTTTGTTTTTTCTTTTTTCTTTTTCATAACAGTTACACCTAAAATTATTCCACAGTAACCGATTGTTTTTGAGTGTTACTGTATTTAAGGTATCTAGAATTCATTTTCATAATTACATGAAATATTTTGTCATTTGTTATCGTTGACTCAAGATAATTTATCAATTTCTCTCTATTAGTAAACCTTCCCTCTAATGAACTATAAATATCCATAATTAAAAACTTTAAAAAGTCATCCTTATTACGATCTAATTCATAAAAAGGTTCTGGACCCAACATTGTATCTACCTGGTTGTTAGTTAAATTGTTCAATTTCTGACAAATAAGTTTTAGTATTTTAGTGAAGAGTTCTTCTTGTCTAATATTACGTATATAAAGAAACCCCTTCCTCATTCCTGTTTCTTCAAAACTTATCCCTAACTCATTTATAGACTTATAAAACAATTCATCTCGTATTTTTCTATTTCCACAAGTAGTACACCACCTCCAAAGACAATATTTTTGAATATTCGGCACGGATAGTTGCTCAAGATAAACAGTAATCTGCTCTCCGAGAAGATCACGAACAATACAGATTTTTTTAGCTGCAGATGAAATTTCAGAAGATACTTTTATCATATATCAATTCCTTAATCTCGGTAAGCTTCCGCTCTTACCTGATAAATCGATATAATCAAAAGTCTTAACAGACAAATTACGTGCTGCGTTTGATAAACTCGCTTTGCGCAACGGAAGTCCTGGCATGCATCAATACCAAATTTAAGATTACTGTATTTATAGCTTTGCGTCAATAGCCAACAGATATTTGAGTTTGAAACACTCATAGTCACACATACCTCCTTGTCGATTTCAATATTGATTGGACTTCATTTATTGAAAGCGGGGGAGAACACGCAGCGCCTTCTTTATAAGCTTCAGATTCAATCTCGGACCAAATCATACCTTTTCTGATCATGCCACCTATCCGGGAGGTTACATGATTATTTCTGCCCCCCTGAACTGCGCCATAACCCCCTCTAAACCCGGCTTTGTTATAACTATTAACTTTGGTTCGATACTTTTTAGTGCTCATTGGATTTCCAAGAGATGGCGGAAACATCTCCATTAGTTGTGCATAGGTATATCTAACCCCCGAGTAATGTATGATATTAATCATGTATGGATCTGCTTTTCGATTTTCAAATCCCGGAATTCGCATCACACGTGGTAGATCTTTTACCCTACGGTCTGACTGAAATCTTGAGATAATACGCTCCTGTAATTGACGAAAACAATCCAAAGGGATTTCGTTAGCTGTTAGCCAATAAACATGATATTTCCCCGGGCTAGACTTAATAACCAACGAGGGCGCATATTCCCAAACTGGTTCTATCGGGGCGCTGTCAAAGTCGCCAAAGACAGCTCGGACCCGTACCACATTAAGTGTCTTTCGACCTTTGCCATCTGTCTCATTAACTCCCATATAGATACCAGCTCCTCGCTCATTAAGCCTCTCAAGTTGCGCCTGATATTCCAAGGGTATCTCGTTTTCAAAATGTGTCACTCTAATAAGGGATTGATCGCCTCGGTCCTTCTTGTCGTCAAATGTCTGGATAGTTTTTAAACCTGAAAATGCATCAAAAAAAATCCTCCGGTCCCGATCAAAGTCACATTCGTCCTCGAGGGCAACAGGAGGGCAAATCATTGCCCCCTCACCTATACTAGTACTACCTATAATCTCTCTATACTGGTGTATATTATTTAATGGTGCGGGCTCTCGTGGTGCTTCCACCAGTGCTTTCGGATCGCAACCAGCGGTGCTTTCGTAACCTTGAGAATGCTCAAGACACCCGACGGTACAAGCATCGGCACCATCGGCGAGAGTTCTTTCGGGAACTATAACGGCGGTGACATCACCGGTGCCACCGGTAGTGCTTTCGCACGCATTCTCGGCGCTTTCGTTAGGGCTCCCGGAAATCCCAAGGGGATCAAGCCTATTGATTTCACTGAAGTTTTCACAGCTCGAAACAGTACCTTCGTCAGTGCTTCCGTAATTTCTCCAATTCTGATAATAGCTATAATTACAAATTGTTATCAAAACAGCCCGTGGTTGTCGATCTGTGACGATCATCCCATGTCGGCGCATATAGGCCATGGCTTTTTTAATTTGGTCCTTGGAGTATTTTTCTTTTCTGGCTCCGACATACCAAGCAAGGTCATCAATTATCTTTTGGTAAGAACGGTATAGCTGCCCCGGTTTCAGATTACTGCATGTTGTGAAATTAGCCTTTCTGAGGAGATAGTCCCATATTTCTCGCATGTAGGGAGGGGCTTTACTGATGGGAGACTGATCAATCCTTTTGGCTCTTAGATAATAACCGCCTTTAATCATTGCAGTCCCCTCTGTTTGCATTCACCCAATTTGCAACTTTATTCAGTGCGGCATCCCTTTTGGGGTCGACACAACTAATTCTCTTCAACTGGGAGATTGCTTTTACAGCAAGTTGCATTGCCTCTGCTGGCTTACACCTACCTTTAGATTTTGACCTTTTTTTCTTTTTCGGCCTGGCTTTATTTTGTCCATTGGACAAATTACGCTTTTTCTCACCGGCTTTTTGCCGGACCCTTTGATTTAAAGCATTTCCCGTGACCTGATCTGCGGGTGCGGCCTCATCATTTAATCGATTGGCCATCTCATTTGCTACAGTTGACTGTGGGGCACCAGTCTCGGCTTCAGCCGTTTTAACGATATGTGTCAAAGTTTCGTTACATAAAGCACATTTATTCCTGGCTTCTTTAGGTAGCGTATCTAAAAAAACTGTAAGTTTACTTAAGGATTCTTGAGTGACTCTTGGCATAACTTCGACTTCCTATGCAGACAAATAGATTCGTTTTGCGTCAATGTAGCGCTCAAGAGCTTCTAATTCATATTTCGGAGAACCGCCAATCAAAACATAATCCGGCCCCTTCCGATGATACCTCATGTTATAAAGGGTTTTAGTTTTGATGCCGAGATAGTCCGCCGCATCCTTTATTGACAGTAACCTTTTGCCGACCCCATAGTATCCAGCCTTTTGATTCTTTTCCCTATTCATTATTGTGCTTCCTTACATTTTGTAGTTTTGCCTTAAATTTCACTGGCTTCAACCTACTCCTGCGAAATTTCAGCAAATCAACGAAAAAAGGGTCACAAAAACAATCAAACCCCTGATTTGGAGTAGAATATTTTTTTTGAGATTCAAGTTTTTTTTTCGTCGAAATTTCGGCAAACTTACTTCAAGGATAATTGATGAGATTGATTTGCTTAAACATATCGAATCGTATTGATTTATTAGGGGGGACATAATGTTGTGCCTTAAAGTCGCCCCTATCATAAATATCATCCATCTTTATCACTTTAAACCAAAGCTGATAAAAACATTCAGAAAACGCACCTATAATTATGCTGGCTTCAAGGTGTAGTTGCTAAGTAAACACCATTCTTTGCCGGCATTAGATATTCTCTAATCTGCTTTCTCTTTACAGACTTTCTAATTGCTGATATTCAATTTGGCATATGTCACGGTGATAACTGATCTGGATGTCATCGTATCTTCATCATAGTCGATTGTTATTCGATCACAGGAAACCTAACATGCAAAGGAATAGAGACCTAATTGAGCAGTTTGACGAATCTGGTGCATGGGGTCTTTGCACGTATATTGACTTGAAAAGCTGCAACCCGACTTACATTCGAAGCCATTCAAAAATATCAGAGTTTATAGATTTATTATGCCTTAAGATTCAAATGACAAAATACGGAACTGCACAAATAGTTAATTTCGGACAAGACGAGTCGGTTGCCGGTTATTCGATGACTCAACTAATAGAAACAAGTTTAATTTCAGGTCATTTTGTTAATAAAACCAACTCTGCTTTTATTGATATATTTAGTTGCAAAAAATATAGCCCTAAAGATGCTGCAGAGTTTTGTAGCCTTTTTTTTCAATCAGAAACATTTCACTACCAAACCTTGATCCGAAAATAATGAAGCAGCCAATTCAGTTTAAAATAGCTCGTGCGGTTGAAAAATATTATGCAGACCTGCAGTTAATAATTGAGTCTTCACCGAATCAATCGAATTGGGCCTGCAAAAAAACATGTTCATTTTGTTGTAACGGCCCTATCGTTATTACCTCAAGCGAAGTTCTACATATTGCAAGAAAAATGGAATCCGATATAGAGCCCTTGATTAATTTAGAAGCTCATTTGAAAAGCTATCTCGACTGTGTTTCTAAATGCAAATATTATTTTGAGCATTCAATCCCTTGTGTATTTTTAAAGGATGAAATTTGCCTTATTTATAAAATCAGACCATCTGTGTGTAGAAAATATTTTTCACTTAACAGAAACAATTGCATAAAGGATAGACCAATTTCAACGTTTACAGATCCTTATTGTATGAAAAATGGCAAAAACTTATTGTCCACATTCAGAACCCAATTGACCAAACTAGGTCTTCCCGAAAGTATGGAAGATTTTCATGTTGGTATTTTCAATATTTTTTTTAACCCTAATAGCTCGAAAGGAGGTGAGCACTATGGAGAAAAAAACCGAAGAACAATTAGTTGCTGAATCTAACAAGCATGATGAGGATGAAATGGTTGAAAAAGCAGTATCTTTAGCGGCTTGTCAGTATGAGAGAAATTTTGGTATGACTCAATGTGGCTGCGCCAGTTAAATCGATCAAGAGAGGGTGAAAAAATTTCTTTTTCCATCCTCTCTTGAAACTCTTAAAGGTGTCTAATGAGTATAAGTGCAAAAACCAATATTGGCGATGTTTTCATCTATAAATATAACGATTCATTTTACCTGTATAGTCCATTAGATAAGGTTATTCTGAAACTGAAGGGTAAAGGATACTCGAATTTGATGGCAAATCAGAATAAAAATCATTGGAAAAGCCAACTTTCAAAATACAAAGTATTTTCGAACACCAAACCAGAGGTATATGAATACGTCTCAACGAATAAATTTGATGGTGTAACTTTTATGATGACAAACGCTTGTAATTTGGCCTGTCGATATTGTTATGCATCAGACTATCAAAAAAAACCCAGTTTTATGCCTGAAGACATTTGGTCTAAAACATTGGAATATGCGTTTGAAAATAGAGACATGAAAAGCAATGAATTCTCTCTTGCCTTTCATGGATTTGGTGAATGTACTCTTTTCTTTAAAGACATAATAAAAATATCTGAGGCTTTTAAAAGAAAAGCTAAAACATTGGGACTAAAACCCATATTTCAAATCACAACAAATGGCACATTTACCGAGTCAGAGTGCACATATCTCATAGAAAATAACTATAGGGTTAATTTATCTATTGACGGAGATAAAGAGATTAATGATTCGATGCGATTACAGAAAAATGGTAAATCTCCTTTCGAAAAGATTGTATCAAACGCAAAGATGCTATCTAATGCGGTGACAAAGGAACGCCTGCTTGCACGTTCAACTGTAACGAGCAAATCTTTAGATAAGATGATAGAATCTTTAGAATATTTTAATTCAATTGGCATCAGAATGGTTCATTTCGCTCCTATGGATATTAGAGGTGCGGCAACAGGGATTGATAAGCTTGCTGTTGATATTAATGAGTTTATTGAAAAACTCAAAGAATGTATCCATAAAGCCTCAGAATTAGGTATGAAAATTTATTATGGCCCATTTAATTTTGGAATAGGAACAAGATTCTGCTTTTCTAAGTCCAAGCTAACTGTAGATTATTCCGGAAGAATTATTGCCTGTGTTGAAGCTGGTGAGAATTCGGACTATGAAGAATTTTGTTTTGGAAATATCAGAGAACAGCAAATTGGTTTCAAGCAGGATCGGATTGATAAACTTAACTCTATTTCAGTTTATGACTACCCTGAATGCAACAATTGTCTTTTAAAATATCACTGTGCTGGTTATTGCAGAGTGAACCGCATTCAGCGTGAAAAAAACAACTCTGAATTTGCCCATATCTGTAAAGCAAATGAGAATGGCTTTGCCTGGATTCTGAACGAACTTACATTAAATAAAGATAGAGTAAAATCCCTTTTGGATTTCCCTGTAGAACAATTATTATAGGTTGTTTAAGACTTTGAAAACAAAATCAATCTGATTTCTGAAGAAACATATTAGGAGATTGCTATGGATTCTAAGCTCGCAACAATATTGTTAAGTGTTATAGCAGGGTTAATATCGGCCCCAATCATTTCGATGCTTAGAAGATTAGTCATACGCTACAGAAATCGGGAGCAAATATTTTCAATTAGCAATAGGGACTGGCATGAAAAGTTCATTGATGAAGACACTAACAACACATATTATTGTTCAATCAAATTAAATCAAAATGGACATTCAATAAAAGGGGAACTTGAAAAAGAGATTATTGCTGACGAAAGTGAAACGGAAAAGTTTTCGTTAAAGGGTGAATTTATATATAATTTCTTAATTGGCACCCTGAGAAACATCAAAAATGATAGGTTAGGTTTCGGGGTATTTCTTCTGCAATTATCTGGTGGAGGTAATATACTGAAGGGAATGGATTGCTGGTACAGCAATGGAGAAATCAAATCAAGTCCAGTTGTCTGGTTTGATTCCAAAAAGGACGCTGATGCAAATTTGAAGCAACTGCAATCTTAAAATAGAAGCAGCCCCAAGATAGCAGTCCATTTTACTCAAATCGGCCTCTTTCAGTCCACACAGCAGATCAACTGAGCCTTATCTTAAATCCAATTTTATAGGAACTACTTGCTTTACAGTGCCGAACAGGATCTCCCTTGATTGTTGGAAAAAGAGCCCTGAATTTTTTCCTTAAAGTCTGGGCATGTTTCTCGACCTTTTTCCTCGTTTCAAATGTATAGGGCATCACACCATCGTTTTGTAGCACACGTATTAAAATATTCCAGGCCCCTATTGGTTTGCTGTTTTTCTTATCACGACCATCTCTAAAGCCCAATGTATCGTATGATCTAATAACTGCATTCTCTGCTTTTGGATGGAAAAGTAACTCTTTCTCACTGACAGGGGTCAAAACCACATCACCCCATTTCAATAAAGCACTTTTCGATATACTTATATCTTGAGTTTCGACCTTGTTATTTTGCCGGGGACCAGTCGGGCGAGGAGCGCATTGATCAGACTCTTCATTTGTTTTGCTTTTTTCAGCTTTCTGGTCGAGAAAAAGCATAGCAACGTCCGCTCTCGAATCCCTATCCCGTTTATAAAGAATTCTGGGATTCGACGGGACAATATATTTTTTGAATCCGGATTCAACAAGAACTTTTCTATCTTCGCCAGCAAAATCCGCTTCGTTCAGGTCCATTTCAGGATTATCCAGAAATTGTAACTTAGCGTTATCCATTCTTAAAGGAGCATACCCCATCTCGTTAAGGCTGTTACCATAGTCTTTTTTTGTATCTTCTGATAAAAAAAGATCGCCTAAATAATAAGTATCTTCAACGGCATCACAGGCAAACACTTTCAAATTATCATAGATAAAAATATCATCTTTCAGGACTGTTCGCTGAAGGTCGTCCAGCAGGTCTGGCCAAAACTTAATTCCATTTATACAATCTCCGAACAAATGACTACCGAATCTCCCAGAGAAAATAAAAAGCAGCACATATCGCAGCCCCTTTGCTCCGGCATAGAAAAGGATACTGTGTATACTTTGATCTTTTGCTCCATATTGGTGAGCAACACTTTTAAGCTCCTCTAAATTGATTTCGTATTTGAAACACTGATCAAAATCCATGGGTTGTTCCGAAAAAGAATGCTTCTCTATCCACTCAATGTTCCTGTCCTGTGTATAAAGTTCAGTTATCGTATTGGTGATCATCTTGGCCTCCAGTTCTAAAGCAGTCATTAGTCTGGGAGTTTCACTATAATCGTAAAAACTCACATCAACTTCCGCCTGTTCAGGAGAAAGAACCTGCCAACCACTTAAAAACTCCGGCTCAGAACCCTTTTGGAAACATTCTAAAAATTCCGTTTCTTCTTTGGAACCTGTTCTTTTCAATCCTATTTGCCCGATGGTATCTGAAAAAGCCTGATAAAGTTTATCCTCATTAATCATAGCATGTGCATTGTGCAAGATTACCAGTACATTATTTCTACCCATATCGGTTGTTTTAATATAAATAATATTCTGGATAAACGGGTATCGAGTAGCCCACACACGACATGTATGTCTTAGCAAGGGAAACCGCATTTCTCGATGTTGAATATAGCTCATCTTTAACTCCTGAAGCTTACGCCCACACAATACACGCAACACACCTATACCTATAAGGAGAAGATTACTCCTTTTTATCTTTATCTTCGATTTGCCCGAAAATAATATCAATTTGACTAGCGGCCTTTTTAAGAGCATCATCCCTCAAGTGAGCGTATCGCTGAGTCATCTGTGGAGATTTATGTGTCATGAGCTTCTGCAAAACATACATATCAACCTCCCCAGAGCTAGCCAGGTTCGATGCATAAACATGCCTCAGCCCATGCGTCGGTCTAAAATCTTTTGGTAGACCAGCATTATCCAAAATCCGTCTTCCTGCGTCCCCCAACTTAGTCCTTTCCCCGCCGTCTCGGCCAGGGAAAACATAAGGGCTTCTGGTCTTCCTTATACTTAGCAAAAGTTTCCTAGCCATATTGTTCATTGGAATTTTCTGATCTTTCCCACCTTTGGGACCTCTTCCGGCTTCTCCACGTATCCAAATAAACCCTGTTTCAAAATTTAAATCTTTCCATTTCAACCGAAACAGCTCCCCACGTCTCATTCCTGTATATAAAGATAATTTCATCATGTTACCAACGGCAATGTTACTATCGGCCTCAATTGCAGACAACAAGGACTCGGTCTCAGCCTGATTAAGATCTTCTGTTTTCTCGTTGTTTACTGTAGGTTTCTGAATATGGAAAGAAATACCTTCACAGAGATTGTTTTTAAAGCCGTAATTGATTATCCATGTTAAAAGATTCAATATATGTTTGACCGTTTGTGGACTCTTATCATCATTCAAAAGATCGATCCTAAGCTGGTCAACATCCTTTTTAACAAGCTCCTTTGGTTCTTTTCCTCCAAATTTCTTTTTAAGATAATTGTTGTAACGGCCGCTATCAGTATCAAGCCCTTTATTCGGTGTACGATTTAATTTGTATTCCTCCCATAATTTATCGATAGTGTACTTATCTGTCTCAGCTTTTTTTTTCTCTTCTTCTAATTTTTTTATCTCCTTTTTCGGTAATCTCCGACCTTCGATAATAGCGGATCTAATATTTGATGCCTGGGCAGGGGTCATCCGATCTGCGTATTGCCGCCCAACACGCTCTTCTATCTTTTTTCCATTCTTTTTATAAGTGATATAATATATTTTCTCATCACCATTCCCGCCGATTCTTTTGCCAATTCGATAAAAAACACCTGTGTATGGAATTTCTACAACTTCCTTCTTACCGGATTTAGTTTTCACCTTTTCTTTTCTGACAGCTTTGTACTTTTTCATAATTTCACCCCGTATTTCACCCCACGATCATGTAAAATTTAGGAAACAATGGGATATTACAGGAAACCGTATATGCTGTCAAACAAAGCTTTTAGAACATATTAGAAGGAACAGGGAAAACAGAGAAAAGTAACGTCCCGGCCTCTCACGCCGGAAACCGGGGTTCGATTCCCCGTGGGATCACCACCAATTAACAAGGCTTTCAGAGATTTCTGGAAGCTTTTTTTATTGGCGGATACAAAACTCGGATACAAAAAAGTTTTGTAACCGTTTGAAGGATTATATGAAATATATTCTTCCATACGCAATTTCAGGAATTGTTGGATCATTTTTCGTCGGCGTGATGTCAATAATTCATCATTCATTGATCATAAAAACAGCGATTACACCAAATACATTCATAATACCTGTCGCCGTTGGTCTTGCCTCCGGAATTTTAGTGCAACATTTTAAAATAAAATGGGAGACTGCCGCCATTGAAAAAGAGAGAACAAAATTCAAAACAACCAGAGAAATAACTGGTGCGATTTGCCATGAATTCAACCAACCCTTGATGGTCATTAGCGGACATCTTGAAATGCTAATCGAGGAGTTTAACGAAAAAGACATTGGATACACGGATCTCATGGAAATCCAAAAACAAACAAAACGTATTTCACACCTGACTCACAAGTTATCTAAAATAAACGACTATGTGACCAAACCTTATTTATCAGGTGAAATAATGGATATCCATCACTCACAATAAACATGACCAATCCGAAGGTTTCATAAATAAAAAAAATTGCTTTTTAATTCGCTGGCTGCGGATCTCTAAAATAGCGGTCTAAAAACAGGAAAAACATTTTTTTGGAGGTGAGCTCATATGGTCCCTCCTCTTTGCATTGATTAAAAATTTCATCGGTCCTGAGTTCTTCATATGATTTTCCAAACCCTTCCAAATAGCTTCTCATTTTAAGGATTTGATCCGGTTCCCAGTCGTGAACAACTATTAAATAATCTGTCGTCAAAAAATTGAGATTCGCTTCAAGCTCACGGCATTTAGACTGAAGCCTGTTAAATTCAGCAGATGAAACCGTTGTAACCGCTTGTGTTGCCTTTTGGTGATGTCGTTTTCCATATTCAATGATGGCCTGGTCAACAATAGAAGAGAGGGTATCACCCGTATGATTTTTAATCTCTTTCAGGGTTTCAAGCGCCTCCTGGGAGAGCTGATAGCTTTTTGTTTCGTATCCTTTCTGCTTCATTTTTTCCCGGTGAGCATTTATTTTGGGCATGGCATTTCTCCTTAGCTCTCCTTCATCGTTATAGTTTTATACAATTTTTATATTTGTATATTCACGAATTCATACTTAACTTGATCTTACGAATTTTGCAAGACAACAATTCGTATATTTAATTGTATTTAATACAATTAAAATGAATATTGGTGAAAATTTCGTCGATAAAACCGAATACAACTTACAATACAAAATATTAAAATGTATAAATATTGAATGTCTCTTATATTATAAAGAAATTAAATCTATACCTGATACAATATTATACGATAGGACATCATCCTTAAATACCAGAACTAATACAAATCTAAATACAGTATTAGATTCTAACTGTGCTTTTCCGACCACTCCAATATTCCAGGCATTGAAACCCACCCCATAATCTGATACCCAGTCAAAGCACAGACCATTTCGGTTTGAATATGTGCAAACTTCAACGCCAGGATATTTACATCAACAGGAGCGCCATGACACCTGCAGGCTCACCGATATTTAAAGTTAATGCCCGCATCGGCAGCACCATGCTGGAATCCTTTTATAAAAAAACAGGGGCACGCCTCGGTGCGAAACTCAAAACGCATAAAGGAGAAGTGGATATTTCATGGGCCAATATAGACAATGGTAAAAAAGAAACCCTTCTCTTTCTCCACGGCTTTTCAGACCGGAAGGAAAGTTTCTATTTTCCTGCCAATTTTCTGAAAGACAATGTGAACCTGGTGCTGCCGGATCTTCCGGGATTTGGCCGGAGCACAGTTGATGAGGGACTAACATACAGCCTTGACAACTATTGCAAATGGCTGTCCGAATTCGTACGAGACAGCGCGATCGGCCCCTGCCATGTGGCGGGCAATTCACTGGGTGGCGCTGTGGCCTCCCACCTGGCCCTAAAACTGCCGGATCAGGTCCTCTCCCTGACCCTGGTGGACTCTGCCGGATTCTATCTGCCCGGGCACAGATCCGTCTATGACGATGCCCTGGAAGGGGATATCCTTTTCCAGGTACGATCGATTGACGAATACGAAGCTATGCGGAAACGGATTTTCAGGAAACCGCCCGTGCTGCCCAAATTCATCGGAGAGTTCATGACCAAACACGCCATGGACAACCATGACTGGTACGGTAAAGTTTTTAATGACCTGAATGATATCGATGCGGTCAAATCAGGCAGAGAAACCCTGGAAAGCCTTTCTCTCAACCGGTTCTGCGGGGATTTCAAAATGCCGGTATTCCTGGTCTGGGGCAGACACGATAGCTTGCTTCCCTGGCAGACCGCGGATTTTCTGGCGGAACAAATACCCGATGCGCGGGTACACATCTTTGATGATTTGGGGCATGTGCCGCAGATTGAGCATCCGTTAAAGTTCGCCAGGCAATTATCTGCCTTTCTAAAAAGCATGAGATGATCCCCGGCTTCTTTCGGGGCGGCCTTCTTTTTTACAAGCTTTTTACAACTTATTTGCCTTTGGTTGACACATGGTTTCCGGCAACGGGGTATCCTTGGTTCCACGGTAAAATTAATGCCTGATATTGCACTTTCAGGCAAAAAGGATTAACTCAGGAAATAAGGAGACCGGCCATGGAAAAACATTTCAATCAATTCCGGACAATCATTATCACAGTATTAACGGCCTTGGGTTTGGTATTTGCTGCAGGGTCCGCTATTGGGGCGGACAAAGGATCGGTGGTCTGCCGGGTAGAAACGGACCGGGCAGTGCTGCCGGCCGGGGATGCCCAGAACGTGGTGCTGAAAATCACCCTGGATGCCCCAACGGCACCGGCAGAAGCCAAACGTCCCCGGGTGAACATCGCCCTGGTCATGGACCAGTCCGGTTCCATGAGCGGCACGAAGATGGAAATGGCCAGGGAGGCGGCCATAGAAGCGTTGACCCGGCTGGGAAAAGATGATGTGTTCTCCCTGGTGGCTTACGATACCGATGTCACCACCCTGGTGCCGGCCCAGCAGGTCAGGGATGTGAATGCCATTGCCCGGAAGATCCGGCAGATCCGGGCCGGCGGCAGCACCGCTTTATTCGGCGGGGTAAGCCAGGGGGCTGCGGAAATACGAAAACACATTGAAGCGCGCTACATCCACCGGGTGGTGCTGCTTTCCGATGGCATAGCCAATGTGGGCCCCAGCCATCCGTCTGATCTGGGGCGCCTGGGTGCCGGGCTCTTTAAAGAAGGCATCTCCGTGACCACCGTCGGCGTGGGCACGGATTACAACGAAGATCTCATGGCCCGGCTGTCTCAGAAAAGCGACGGCAACACCTACTTTGCGGAAGCCGGTGTGGATCTGCCCAGGATCTTTGCTGCGGAACTGGGCGAAGTATTAAATGTCGTGGCCAAAGATGTCCGGGTGATCGTTACCCTGCCCGACGATGTCACCCCGGTGGATATCATCGGCAGAGAAGGGCGGATCAAGGGCAACCGCGTTGAACTCTCCATGAACCAGCTTTACGGCGGCCAGGAAAAATATGCCCTGATCGAAATCCGCCTGCCATCAGCCGCCTCCGGCACCACCCTGAACGTGGCCAGGGCAGAGGTGGTCTACCAGGATCCTTTTGCAGGCAAAGCCATGCGGTCCACAGGCCTTGCCACGGCCGCCTTCAGCAGTGATCCGGACAAGGTTTCGGCCTCCACCAATGTGGATGTGGTCCGGGATTACCAGCTCAACCTCAATGCCCTGGCCCAGGAGAAGGCCATTGAACTGTCCGACCAGGGACGGCAGAAAGAAGCCGCCGCCACCCTGCGAAAGTCCGCCGCCAAAATGAAAGCCGTGGGCAGCATGTACGGGGATGCGCAGCTGGCTAAGGAAGCTGACGCTGTGGAAGATCAGGCCGTTATGCTTGAGGAAAAAGGCATGAGCAAAAAGACCCGTAAACAGCTCCGGACCGAATCCTACCAGATGAAAAACCAGCAGAAGGCCCAATAAGGAGACGTGAAGCCCCCATGACCGCCAGACGCCCCATACTCCTCTTCTGGATACTCCTTCTGGTGCCGGCCCTGATCCTGGGCGGGGTGGCTTTGCGGATGCTCATTCTGGAGCAGGAACGATCCCGTCGGTCCTACGAGACGACATTAACCGAGCAGGCCTATGCCATTGCCGAATCCATCGAGCTTGCCCTGGTGGGGGTACAGGACAACCTGACCCGTGCCCTTCTGGATCTGGCACCGCAAAATCATCCGGCAGATCTCGAAACCCGGCTTCTGGCCTGGGAAAAAACCAACCCCCTGATCCGGAACGTTTTTGTCTACCACCCGGATCAGGGCCTGTTGTATCCCCCCAGGTCCATGGCAGCCACCAGCGAAGAACGGCAGTTTACACAACGGTTTGACACCTTTTTTTCAGGACAAACCAGGTTTGACGCGGACAACCCGGCTTCCGGGACTGAACCCTCCAGGCCGAAATCCATAGCGGAGCCGTCACCGTCAACCGCCAGAACATCCCGGCAGTCGCTGTACGAACTGTCCAGGGTCGGCGAACCGGTTCAAAAGAGGACGTTTTCGGTCCAAGCAGATGCGGAGGAATCCATGAAAACCGCCTCCGGATGGATTCCCTGGTTCAGCCAGAACCGCCTCCACCTGTTGGGCTGGGTCCGGCTGGGTACCGGTCCGGTTTATGGGGTGGAACTGGAACTGATGACCTTTTTGTCCCGTCTTATCACAGACTTCCCCCAAAACCGCCAGCCCAACACGGCCATGGTGCTCACCGACGGTACCGGCGCCCCGCTGCACCGGTCCGGATCCGGGGAAATTGATGCACAAGCCGTCCCCCTTGCCAGAATCGGGGTCTCCAAACACCTTCCCCACTGGGAAATTTCGGTATTTGCCCATGACGATGCTTTTGGCTCCGGGACCGGATTCATGGTCATTTCCCTGACCCTTGTGGGTATCCTGATGGCAGCCATTCTTTTCGGCGGCGTCATGATCACCCGGTTGACGCTGTCAAAGATCAGGGATGCCCGGCTAAAAACCTCCTTTGTCGCCTCGGTTTCCCACGAACTGAAAACCCCCTTGACCAGCATCCGGATGTACGGCGAACTCCTTCAATCCGGGCGGATCCGGGACACGGCCAAACAGGACCGCTATCTCCAGGTGATTGTGGGGGAAAGCCAGCGCCTGACCCGCCTGATCAACAATGTCCTGGATTTCGGGAAACTGGAACAGGGACGAAAACAGTATCACCCCACCCGGTTTGATCCGGCCCGGTTTCTTTCGGATCTTGTCCGGGACCAATCCATCCGGATCCAGGAAAAGGGCCTTGAGGCCATCCTAGAAATTCCGCCGGGTAAATACCGGGTGACAACGGACAGGGATGCCCTGGAGCAGGCCATTCTCAACCTTCTGGACAACGCCTTGAAATATGCCGGGGAAGGCAGGTTTATCCGGTTCACCCTTGAGCAAACCGCCGGCCGGGATATCCTGATCCGCATCTGTGACGACGGCCCCGGTATTGATGCCGCACTCAGTGAGAAAATATTTGAAAAATTTTACCGGGTGGATGATTCCCTCACAGCAACCCAGCCCGGCTCCGGATTCGGACTGAGCATCGCCCGGCAGATGCTCCGGGATCTTGGATGTGATCTGTACTATACTCCGGCCCGGGAAACAGCCCCGGAGAACAAAAGCCTCACCGGCTGCTGTTTTACCATAAGGATACCTGACCATGACGACCATTAAGATACTGGTGGCAGAAGACGACCCCAACATCAGAACAGGACTTACGGATACCCTGGAAAGCGAAAATTACCGGGTAATCCAGGCCGCTGACGGCCGGCAGGCGTTATCCCTGTTTAAGGAAACCACCCCCGATCTCATCCTGCTGGACATCATGATGCCCGGAAAAAGCGGTTATGACGTCTGCCGGGACATCCGGTCGGAAGATAAACAGGTGCCTATTATCATGCTCACGGCCAAGGGAGAGGAAATCGACAAGGTGGTGGGGCTTCAACTGGGGGCGGACGACTACATCACCAAACCTTTCGGCATCCACGAGCTGCTGGCGAGAATCGAAGCCGTTCTCAGACGGAGCGGGCACAAAAACCAAACCTGCCGCGTATCCAAGTCCCCGGAAGGAAAGACGGCCTTTCCGTTTGCCGCATTTACCGTTGACCCCAGGACATATACGCTGAGCGGACCGGCCGGCGCCCATGACCTGTCAAAACGGGAACTCGACCTGATCCGGCTTTTTGCAAACCACCCCGGCGAAGTTCTGGAGCGGGAGTTCATCCTGGCCAGAATCTGGGGGGAAGATTACCCCGGCACCACCCGGACCCTGGATCAGCACATTGCCATGCTCCGTAAAAAAGTGGAGCCAACCCCTGGCTGCCCGGAATGCATCGTGACGGTGCACGGTATCGGATACCGCTATACCGGTCAGTACCGCACTTTACCGGAAACGAACGAATAAAAAAATCCCTTGGAATCTTTTCCCAAATACATATAATATACACTATTCTTGTTAGTTACCGATAACCGGAACACAGTATTTATCCAATGGCCGATATTCTGATCATTGATGACGAGGATGTCATCAGGGACATCATCTCCACCCGGGTTGAAGAACTGGACCACCGGGCCGCAGAAGCCGCCACCCTGGCCCAGGGCCTTGATTTGCTCAACAGCCAGTCCTATGATCTGGTGTTTCTGGATGTCAACCTGCCCGACGGCAACGGCCTGGATGCCCTGGCCACCATCAAGCAACAGTCCTCGCCTCCCCTGGTTATCATCATCACGGCCCACGGCAGCACCGAAGGGGCAAAACTGGCCATCACCAATGGTGCCTGGGATTATATTGAAAAACCCTTTTATAAGGACAAACTCCTGCTACAGGTCCGAAGGGCCCTGGACTACCGCCAGGCAAAGCAGAACCAGGAGCAAAAACTGGTGCTGTCCAACCCCGGTCTTGTGGGCAAAAGCCCGGCCCTGACGTCCTGCCTGGAAAAGGTGGCCCATAGTGCCGGCAGCGAGGTCAACGTACTGATTCACGGAGAAAGCGGTACGGGCAAGGAATTACTGGCCCGCCTCATCCATGACAACTCGGAAGCCAGACAAAATGAATATGTCGTAGTGGACTGTGCCTCCCTGCCGGAAACCCTCATCGAAAGCACCTTGTTCGGACACAAAAAAGGGGCGTTTACCTCCGCGGACAAGGCCTCCGACGGCCTGATCGCCATGGCCAACGGCGGTACCTTGTTTCTGGATGAAATCGGGGAATTGCCCCTGTCCGCCCAGAAGGCATTCTTACGTGTGCTCCAGGAAAAAAAATACCGCCCCGTGGGCAGTACCGCAGAATTGTCAAGCCAGTTCCGTCTGATTTCGGCCACCAACCGGAATCTGGAAGAGATGGTGGCCGAAGGACGCTTCAGGGAAGACCTGTTTCACCGGTTAAAAACATTCTTGATCAAAGTGCCCCCCCTTCGTGAACGGAACGGAGATATAAAAATCCTGGCCCACCACTACACGGACAAACTCTGCGGCCAGCACGGCCTGCCGGCAAAAGCCCTGCTGCCTGAAACCCTTGCCATTCTTGAGGCCTACCACTGGCCGGGCAATGTGAGGGAACTTATTAACGTGCTAGAACAGGCCCTGCTCACAGAGCCGGCCCTGGAACTGGTCTATCCCATGTCACTGCCGAACCGACTCAGGGTCGCCTATCTTGAAAAAGGCATGGAAGTCAAAACCTCCCATCCTGCACCATCGCCCCCGAAAGATCCTAACATCCCGCTGCCCCCGTTTAAAGAATACCGCGCTCAGGCCATCGAGGCCATGGAAGAGGATTATTTCAAAAAGCTTTTGACCCGGTGTGACAATGATGTGGAACGGGTTGCGGATCTCTCTGGCCTTAGCAAAAACAGGGTTTATCATTATATCCGCAAATTTAATCTCAAATCCGGCTGAAAAGCCACCCTTCCCATATCTCTTTTTCGTGCTGCGAAACTATTTGTGTTGCCCCGCGAAACAAACGATAATCAACCGGCCGTACCCCAGCTGCAAAAATATCACACAACCCACTGCAATCAAAAGAAAAACACAACAACTCTATCACCTGGTACACTTCTTGTTTCTCAAATAGCTAAAAAAGACATCTTTATTTAACAACCCCATATCCCGGTACAGCACCGGGTTCATCCTTGAAAGGCGGCCAGGTATGCCGACCCAAATACAAGCCGACGCATCCGAAATGTTCAGATCCGTATTGGATGCGCTTCCCCAACATATCGCCGTGTTGAATGACAGATCGGACATTGTTTTCGTAAACCAGGCCTGGAAACGCTTTGGGGATGCCAACACCCTCACCGTCCCGGATCATTGTGTGGGGATGAACTACCTTAAGATATTAACGCAGGCAGGCAGCGGGGCAACCGCGGCCATTGCCCACAATTTAAAAGCCTTGCTCGCCGGTGACCGGGACTCATTTGCCGCGGAATATCCCTGCCACGCCAAAGACCGGAAACGGTGGTTTAAAGTGACCTTCAACTCGCTTACTGCCGGCGGGCAACGATGGGCCACCGCCTCCCATGAAAATGTCACCCAGCTCTGGCAGACCAACCAGGATCTTGTCACCCAGGAACAGAAACTCAAGAGCCTGGTGGATGCCATTCCCGATCCCATCTGCATGCTGGACAAAACCATGCGCATTGTCTGGTCCAACGACCGGGCCAAAGACATGTTCGGACCGAATATCGAGAAGAAAAAATGTGTCCAGGCCTACGGTTCCACTGCGTGCACCTGTCAAAACTGCATTGTTCAAGACACGTTTACGGACAGCCGGATGCGTGTCCAGGAATACGAACACACGGATATTGACGGTACCCTAAGAACCTTCAGGTGCCGAACCAGTGTGGCCGGTTACGCGCAGGACGGCTCGCCATCCCAGGTCATGGAAATTATGGAGGATGTCACGGCCCAAAGGGCCAATGAAAAGGAGATCCGCGTCCTTTCCCAAGCGGTGGAGTACAGCCCTGTCACCGTGGTGATCACAGACACCAAAGGGATTATCGAATACGTGAATCCGAAATTCACAGAAATTACAGGCTATACTTCGGCAGAGGCCATCGGAAAAAATCCAAAAATCCTCAGTGCCGGCAAAACCACGGCCAAAGAATACCGGGATATGTGGGAAACCATATCATCGGGAGGTATATGGCAGGGTGAATTTGTAAACAAAAAGAAAAACGGCGACTTGTACTGGGAAGCGGCCTCCATCTCCCCCATCCGCGACGAAAAAAACCGGATTATCCATTATGTGGCCGTCAAGGAAGATATCACCGATCGAAAACAGATGATCAAGGAACTTGAAACCGCCAAGGAAATGGCAGAGTCCGCCACCCGGGCCAAGACCAATTTCCTGGCCACCATGTCCCACGAGATACGAACCCCCATGAACGCCATCCTCGGCATGAGCCGGCTTGTGATGGAATCGGATCTGGACAACACCCAGCAACGCTACGTTTCCAACATCCACGGTGCTGCGGACGCACTGCTGGCCATCATCAACGATATCCTGGACCTCACCAAAATCGAAGCGGACAAGATGGACCTGGTGGAAAAGGAATTTCAGTTGGGCAGCATCGTTGAAAAGGTATTCAACGTGCTCAAATACACGGCCAGGGAAAAAGGTATCTCCCTGATCTACCGTCATAACCACCCCCTGCCCCTGTTCCTCATCGGCGATGCCACCCGGATCAGCCAGATTCTGATGAACCTGATTGCCAATGCCCTTAAGTATACCCCCACGGGAACGGTGTCAGTCACATCCGACCTTGAACCGGACGGAAAAGGCACCCCCCTTCTTCGATTCCGGGTCAAAGACACGGGCATCGGTATGGACACCGCCCAGATGAAAAAACTTTTCCAGCCATTCACCCAGATGGACGGTTCCACCGCCCGAAAATACGGAGGCACCGGGTTAGGCCTCTCCATTGTCAAACGGATGGTGGATATTATGCACGGCCGGATATCCGTGACGAGCACACCCGATGCAGGGTCTGAATTCTCAGTGACGATCCCGCTTCAATCCTCGCACTCGGCCGATATTCCCCACCTGCCCATGGACCGGCTAGGAGGCCTTGCGGCAGTGATCATCGGCAGCCCCACACGGTTCACGAAAACACTTGCCGCCAACCTGGGCCATTTGGGGCTGGACGCTGTCACCACCGAAACGATCCGCCAGGGTACCCGGGAATTGGAGTCCCAGAACAAAAATACATTCGTCTTCCTGGCACCGGGTCCTGAACATCAGCCGGCCCATAAAGATTCGGAAGATGAATTGGCCCGATTCAACGCGGTCTGTCAGGACAGAGAATCAAAGGTTTTTACCTTCAACCCCTGTCACGACGGCCACAATACGATCTGCGGGCTCCCCCGGACCCTGCAAATACAAAATGCCACCATGCTTGACCTGCCCCTGGCCCCCATGACCTTTGCCAAAGCCCTGATCGCGCAGTTAAATACCCCGGATGCGGAAACAGGCCCCCCACCTTCCGCCCCCCATAGGCCGCACGAGGGGAAACTGACCGGCAAAAATATCCTGGTCGTGGACGATGATTCCGTGAACCGGGAAATTGCCGTCACCTTCCTGACCCAGACCGGGGCCAGCCTGTTTGAAGCGGAAGACGGACCCTCCGCCCTGGAACTTGTCCGGGCCCACCCCTTTGATCTTGTGTTCATGGACATCCAGATGCCCGGTATGGACGGGTATGAAACAACCCGGAGAATTCGCAAAGCAGATATCAATGGCGCAGGGCGCATACCGATTGTTGCACTGACCGGCCACGCGCTCAAAGAGTTCAAGGAGCGGTGCGAACGGTCAGGCATGAATGACTGCCTGGTCAAACCCATCAAAAAGGAACAATTGTTTCAAATCGTTTTCCAATACATTGATACCGCCCCCCCCCAGTCGCCCCCCCAACCGGGCCGAAAAACACACCCCGCAAATCCAGTCCCGGCCGATGCCACCCGGCACCTGGACTTTAAAACGGGCCTTTCCTACACCAACCAGAACAGGCGGCTTTACCTTAAAATGCTGAGCACTTTTTGCAACGCATACACGGCCTATGAAGCGGACATCCGGGCCAGCCTTTCTCCGGGCCTCACACGGGAAACCCGGCGGTTGATGCATAAGCTCAAATCCACGGCGCGGATGATCGGCGCAACTGAATTAACCCGGCTGGCCGCGGAACTTGAACAAAAATGCCCCGGCAAGGATACACATGAAACCCGTCAAACCGAAAAAGACCTGAATACATCAGATAAAGATGTTCTGAAAAGCCTGCTCCGGGAACTTGCCGCCACCCTTGCTGAAACCGAAAAAACCCTGGATGCAGAAGCAGCACCATCCGGCACCCACGTAAAAATCCATCATCTTCTCAGTGATCTTTCCCGGCATATCAAATTCCACCGCCCCCTGGAAAGCAGGTCTGTCATCCGTGATATTCTCCTGCACCCCTTCTTAAGCGACACCGAGGCCATAAAATTCAACCGCATCAAAGAACTGGTGACGGCATACCGGTTCAAAGAAGCGGAGCGCCTGCTCTCGGCCCCAACTTTTAAAATCCAAGGAGAACGCGCCTCATGAAGTCCCCCTCAGTGCTGGCGGTTGACGACAGCGTCAATAATATCGATCTTGTGGTGGGTGCCCTTCGCACCCAATATTCCATATCCGTAGCCACCAACGGCCACGATGCCCTTTTCCTGGCCTTGGAGGAACAACCGGATCTGATTTTACTGGATGTAATGATGCCGGAGATAAACGGCTATGACGTCTGCCGGAGCCTGAAGCAGGATCCGAGGACCCGGGAAATACCGGTTATTTTTCTCACGGCGCTCCACGATGACATGGACGAGGCCATGGGGTTGAAACTGGGGGCCGTGGACTACATCACCAAACCCTTTAACCCGGAACTGCTCCGCCGGCGGGTGGAGACCCACATCAGCCTGAAGACCCACAGGGACCGGCTCGAAGACCTGGTGGCAGAACGGACAAAGCAGCTCAACCTGACCCGGGATACCACCATAGAAATCGCCGGAAACCTTGCGGAATACAGGGACCCGGAAACCGGCGGCCACATCCGCAGGACCCAGAATTACGTCAGATGCCTGGCCCACGCCCTGCGTAACGGTACCGCCGCTCCAGCCTACCCCTTGGATGATGACCACATCGATCTGCTGGTTAAATCCGCCCCGCTTCACGATATCGGCAAAGTCGGGGTCCCTGATGCCATTTTGCTCAAACCCGGCAAACTGACCCCCGAAGAATTTGATACCATGAAGCAGCACACCATATACGGCAGGGATATCATCACTGCCTCAGAAAAACGGCTGGGCAACGAATCTTTCTTACGCATCGCCAGGGAAATCGCCTACAGTCACCACGAATGGTGGGACGGGACCGGCTATCCTTTGGGATTGAAAGGAAAAGATATTCCGTTGGCCGGCCGCCTGATGGCCCTGGCCGACGTATATGACGCCCTGATCTCCAAACGGGCATATAAACCGGCCTTTTCCCATCACCGGGCAGTCCGCATCATTACCGAAGCCAAAGGCAGTCATTTTGATCCTAAGCTGGTGGATCTTTTTCTGATCCACGAAAAAGCGTTTCATAGGATTGCCAATGAATTTGAAGATCCGCCCGAACCTATCATTCCCATTCCCCCGGCGGCAGTTACCAAAAAGGACAAAGAGACGTGTCCTGCATAACCCGGGATTCCGGTGGGTATAACATGGACCGTGTCCGTCTGGCCGGCAGCCTTTAGACCGCCGTTCAGGGATTGCGTTCCCTGCAATTAAACCAGACGTGAATGCCTTGCAATCCAGGAGATATCTGTGATAACTTTTTCAGCCGGTACGACTGCCGTGACCGGAGACCTGATACGGACGGGAAAAAATCCCGGCAGGTGCCATTTTCCGTACATCTGAACAGAGATCTTGAAAGGTTTATGGACGAAACACCCCCTCATTCAGATCGAAACGACCCTGCAGTCCCAGGAACCAGCCGGCCTGTCCAAGGGGCCGAAAAACAAACCAGGGCTGCCGACCTTCCGGATAATCTGGACAAGGCGGTCTTCTATATGGATACGGAAAACCGTATCCTCAGGATGAATCCGGCTGCGGAGCTGTTGTCCGGGTATATGGAATCCGAAGCCAAATCCCAGACGATTGCTTCGGTTTTAACCCTCATTGATGAAAAGACAGGCGAACGGGTGGTACTTCCGGAAAACGTTCACCTTCACTGCAATCAAGCCCAATTTCAGAATATGACGATCCTTGCCGTTTCCAGAAACCAGGCACGGATGCCTGTGAGCATTCTTTGTTCCCAGATTATTGATGACAGGGGAAAACCCGCCGGCATCGTCCTGGTGTTGAAACCTGCCGGACAATTCGACATTTCCAAACGGCTCATTGATGCCAGGCTGTCCCTCATTGAATACGCCGCCGCCAACACCCTGGATGATCTGCTCAAAAAAGCCCTGGACAAACTGGGCAGGCTTTTGGACTCTCCCATCGGATTTTACCATTTTGTGGAATCGGACCAGAAAACCCTGACCCTTCAGCAATGGTCCTCCCGTACCTTGAACGAATTTTGCAACATCAGCAAAAAAGGGATGCATTACGATATTGACAAGGCCGGTGTCTGGGTGGAATGCGTCTATAAGAAAAAGCCGGTAATTCACAATGATTATGAAAGCCTGCCCAACAAAAAAGGGCTGCCCGAAGACCACGCCCCCCTGACCCGAGAGATTGTGGTGCCGGTTATGCGGCACGGACGTGTGGTGGCCATACTCGGGGTGGGGAACAAGCCGTCGGACTATACGTTAGAAGACACGGAAATTGTCTCTTACTTTGCAGATATTACCTGGGAAATCGTTCATCAGAAACGGCTTGAAGAAGAACTGAAACTCCAGAAACGCATCGAAACGGAACTTGCGGATTTGTCTGCCATGCTGCTCACCCAGACGAGCCTTGAGGCCATATCCGAACATGTCCTGGACACAGCCAAACGTCTGACCAAAAGCCGGTACGGATATGTGGGCACCTGGGACGAAGAGACGGCCAACCTGACCTGCCACACCATGACCCGGGATGTCTGGGAGCACTGCCGTGTTCCGGATAAATCCATTGTATTTGAAAAATGCACCGGGCTTTTCGGATGGGTGCTGGACCACCGCAAACCGCTGATGACCAACCATGTGACTGACGATCATAGGTCCTGCGGCACCCCGGAAGGCCATATCCCCATAACGGCTTATCTCGGTGTCCCCGCCATGATCGGCGGCCGTCTGGTGGGACAGATCTCCCTGGCCAACCCGGAAAACCAGTTTCTGGATATTGATCTTAAAATCGCCACCCGGCTGGCCGACCTTTTTGCCCTGGCGGTTCAGCGCCAGCAATACCATACCCATTTACTGGACATCGAAGCAAAACGGGCACAAAAGCTTGAAGAAACAGTCCGCCAACGAACCTGTGAAGTGGATGACTCCCGCAGGCTGCTGGAAAATATCTTCAAAAGCCAGCTGGACGGCATATTAGTAACAAACGCAGACAGCCCGCCCCGGATCACGGATTGCAATCCGGCCGCAGAACGGATCTTCGGCCGTCCCAGGGAGCAGATAATCGGCCGTTCAACTGATTTTCTGCACAATGCCGCAGGCCAGGACCAGGCCTTTTGGAACCGGCTGAACGCCTGCGCCGAAAGCGACCGCCACATCTATCAGGAAACCGGTCAGGTGAGGCAGGCCGGCGGTACGATGTTACCGGTGCGGATCAACGCCACCCAGATGCGCAACTCAGACAATGACAATACCTGTATCGGATGGGTGCTGGTGTTCCAGGATGACAGGGAACAACAGCACTACCAGGAAACCTTGAAAAAAAATCAGGAAAAATTCAGGGCCATTGCCGATTATACCGCGGACTGGGAAAGCTGGCTGGACCCCAAGGGAGAGCTGCTCTGGATTAATCCTGCGGTGGAGACCATCACCGGGTATACCATGGCTGAGTTCAGCGGAAACAACACGATCTTTGAGACCCTGGACAGACTCATTTTGCCCGACAATCTCCCCCAGGCCAATCAACTCCTTTCGGAGGTGCTTGCCGAGCGTAAGTCCGTCAACGATATCCATTTTCAACTCAGAAAAAAAGACGATACCCACTGCTGGGTCTCTTTTTCCTGCCGCCCGATCTATTCGGAAACGGACCGGTACCTGGGTATCCGGACCAGTATCCGTGACATTACCGGGACCAAAGAGGCGGAAAAAAAGATCGCCCGGAGCGAACAGCGGCTGGCCCTGGTGCTGGACACTCTGAGGGACGGGGTATGGGACTGGCGTCTGGATAACGGCGAGGTCTATTTCAGTCCCAGGTATTACACCATGCTGGGCTATGACCCCGGAGAACTGCCCGCAGCTTACGACACCTGGCGCACCCTGACCCACCCCGAGGATCTGCCGGCTGCCGAACAAATCATATCCGAAGCGCTTTTGTCCGCGACCCCCTTTGAAGTGGAGTTCAGGATGAAAACAAAGGACGGAAGGTGGCGATGGATTTTGGGACGGGGCAGAACCGTTGAAAAAGACCACCAGGGCAAAACGATCCGGATGCTGGGCACCCATATGGATATTACCCACCGCAAGGAAATGGATAACCGGATGCGCCAGTCTCAAAAGCTGGAAGCGATGGGCACGCTTGCCGGCGGTATTGCCCATGATTTCAACAACATTCTTGCCGGCATCATCGGGTATGCCGAACTTGTCATGGATGAAATCGATCCTTCATCCAAAGGATACGGCCGCCTCAAGGGGATTATCGCCGGCAGTGAACGGGCCAGGGAACTGATTTCCCAGATCCTTACCTTCAGCCGCAAAACCGAACGGGAACAGCACCCGGTGGATATCCGCCTGATCGTCAAAGAGGCCATGACCCTGCTGCGGGCCTCTCTGCCGTCAACCATCCGTATCGAACAATACATTGCGCCGGCGCTTCCCTTTGTCATGGGAGATCCCACCCAGATTCACCAGGTGATCATGAATCTGTGCACCAATTCGCTCCATGCCATGGCAGAAGGGGGAACACTGACGGTTTCCCTTGCCATGGCCGCCCCCGGTGACGAGCTGCCTGCCGGGCAACCGGGCCAGGCTCAGACCGACTACATCCGGCTAAAGGTATCCGACACCGGCTGCGGTATTGCATCGGACGTGCTGCCGAACATATTCGACCCGTTTTTCACCACCAAAGACAAAGAACGGGGCACCGGTCTGGGCCTTTCCGTCGTGCACGGCATCGTACAAGACCATGGCGGTGATATCCGGTTTAAAAGCCAGGAGGGCAAAGGCACCGATGTCACCGTTTATTTGCCGGCCCATGAACGATCCCAGGTTAACCGCCAGCCGGACAAGTCAGATCATTTCGCCGGATCGGAATGCATTCTCCTTGTGGATGACGAAGAGGTATTGTCCGTGGTGGTTCAGGATATGCTGGAAAATATGGGATACCGGGTCACGGCGTTTACCGACAGCCTGGATGCCCTGCAGCAGTTCAATCATCGCCCCGATGATTGGGATATTCTTCTCACCGACGTCACCATGCCCCATATGACCGGCTGGGAACTGGCACAGGCCGTACTCCGGAGCCGGCCCGACCTTCCGGTAATCATCTGGTCCGGCGACCATGCCAACATTCCCGGAGAACTGGACAATGACACCCACCAGATCACCTTCTTAAAGAAACCGTTCCGCCAGCCGGAACTGGCCCAGGCACTGCGGGACCGCTTAGATCCCTGAAATACGGTAAATATCCCAAACCAAAACTTGTTTTTTTCCAAATAATGGTGTTTATTAAACAAAACCGTCTCAGTAAAGGAGTTTTCATGATCGAAAAATGACCCGGCCTGTCTGACGAGTGACGTACAGGCGGGCGATACACCATTGCAGGATATAAACAAAACAGGAGGAGTTATGCAGTTTAAGGATTATGCCAATTTTCATCAGATGCTTTGCGAAACCGTTGACCGCCACGGAGAATCTCCGGCTTACCGGTGGTTTGATGAAAATGGAGAGGCCACGTCCGTTACCTGGCAGGAATTCTACGACCAGGTCAAATCCGTGTCCAAAAGCCTGATCGCCCTCGGCGTGGGACACGGCGACAAAGTAAACATCCTCAGTTATACCTGCTACAAATGGGTTCTCACCGATCTTGGCAACATGAGTGTCGGCGCAGGCACTGTGGGCATCTACCAGTCCAATCTTCCCCAGGACTGCAAATACATCATCAACCACAGCGATGCCGTCCTGGTTTTTGCGGAAAATCAGGAACAACTGGACAAGCTACTGGAAATCAGGAACGAAATTCCGGAAGTCCGGAAGGTCATCCTGTTTAACGGGGAATACGACGACGACTGGGTCATCACCTATGACGAATTCCTTGGCTTAGGTGATGACATCGAAGATGCGGCCTTTGAAAAACGGACCCAGATGGTGACCCCCGGGGATACGGCAGGCCTGGTATACACCTCCGGCACCACCGGGGTTCCCAAGGGCGTGGTGCTCACCCATGACAACCTGACCTTTACCTGCCAGTCCGTCCACCTGAGCGGTGTTTTCAACGACGGTGAAGAAATGTTCGTCTTTCTTCCCCTGGCCCATGTCTTTGCCCGTACCTGCTGCTACACGGGGGTAAGAACAGGAAACCGCACCAGTTTTGCCCGGGGTATCGACACCCTGCTGGAAGATTTCGGTCTGGCAGCCCCCCACTGGTTTGTTTCCGTGCCCCGGGTATTTGAAAAAATCCATACAAAAATCATCTCAGGCGTGGAGGCCAAAGGCGGCATTGCCCTCAAGCTGTTTCACTGGGCCTGCGAGGTCGGCGGTGAGGTCAGTGAGCGAAAAGTGGCCAAAAAGAACATTCCCTTAAGCCTTGGCCTCAAGTACCTTGTGGCCCGCAAACTGATCTTCTCCAAAATCCACAAGGCCCTCGGCGGCAACGTCAAGTGGTGTATCTCCGGTGCCGCCCCCCTGAACCCGGACATCGCAAGATTTTTCCATGCCGCAGGCCTGCTCATCCTTGAAGGTATCGGCATGACGGAGAACACCTCCTTTTCAAACGTCAACCGCCAGGACAGCTACGACTTCGGCGTGGTCGGTCCTCCGGGCGTGGGTATCGAGCATAAAATCGCCGAAGACGGCGAAGTGCTGTTCAAGGGCAGAAACGTCATGAAGGAATATTACAAGATGCCCGAGGAAACCGCAGAGACCTTTACCGAAGACGGCTGGCTTCGGACCGGTGACCTGGGATCCATCGACGAAAACAACGTGCTTAAGATCACGGGACGAAAAAAGGAACTGATCATCACGGCCGGCGGTAAAAACATCGCCCCCTCACGAATCGAGGGCATGATGGTGACCTCCAAGTATATCAACCAGTTCTGCGTTGTGGGGGACCAGAGAAAATTTCTTTCTGCCGTGGCCACCCTGGACCAGGAGAATGTCACGGCCTATGCCGTTGAGAACAATATCCCCTTCGATGACGACGAAGACCTGCTCTCCCATCCGGACATCCAGGCCCTGATTGACGCCGAGGTGGCCGAACGGAACAAGGAACTTGCCTCCTTTGAAACCATCAAAAAGGTGGCGATTGTGCCGGAGTTCACCATTGAGAACAATATGATGACCCCCACCTTCAAGCTGAAAAAAAATGTCATCATGGAAAACTATGAGGAAAAAATCGACACCCTGTACGGCTAAATCAGACGCCAAGTTACACCGGGCGGCAAAGGCCGCCCGGTGTTTTTGTTTCAGGCCTGAACACCGGCCTTTTCATCCAGTACCCGCCGTACCCGGGCGGCCAGCGCTTCCTCATCATAGGGTTTCAGAAGAAGGGGATGAAGGTTGGCCTGCCGGGCTGCATCTTCAGGCATTTTCTCACTGAACCCGGTGCAGAGGATCACCGGCAGGTCCGGCCGGAACTTCCGGGCCGCACCGATCAGATCCACCCCGGTCATATCCGGCATGGTCTGGTCGGTGATCAAAAGATCAAATCCGTAGGGATCTGAGGCAAATAGGTCCAGAGCACCCGGGCTGTCCGTCTTTCCGGACACAACGTACCCAAGGGCCCCAAGCATTTCCATGGCCATATCCACGATGTCCGGTTCATCATCCACGTAGAGGATGCGTTCCGTGCCCCCCGGCAGCAGGCTGCCGGACCGTTCCTCCCTGTGCCCCTCCCGGACGGATGCCATGGGAAGAATCACATTAAAATCACTACCCATTCCCGGGGTGCTGCGGACGTCTATCTCTCCTCCTAAGTTTTTCACGATACCATGGACCATGGCCAGCCCCATACCGGTGCCCTCCCCCACGGGTTTGGTGGTGTAAAACGGATCGAATATCCGTTCCTGAACATCCCGGGTCATCCCCTTGCCGGTGTCGGACACCACCAGCCGGACATACCTACCGGGGGACAGATGCAGATACTTCTTTGCCCCGGCCTCGTCCAGCACCATCCGCTCCACGATGACTCTCAGGGTGCCGCCGCCCGCCATCATGGCATACCCGGCGTTGGAACACAGGTTTAATACGATCTGATGAATCTGGGTGGGATCCGCTTCAACGGCCAGATCTTTGTCCTGGATCTCCTTGACAATGGATATGGTGGTTGGCAGGGAGGCCCGGATCAGGGCCAGTATTTCTTCGACAATGAGGCTGACCTTTATGGTCCGGGTTTCCAGGTTTTCCTGCCGGCTGAAAGTCAGAATCTGCTGCACCAGATCCCTTGCCCTGTAAGACGCCTTGATCACCCGGCTCAGCCGGTGGTGAAGCCTTGACCCCTCCGGTACGTCGTGGAGGGAAAGTTCCGTGTATCCGAGAATGGCCGCGATGATATTGTTCATATCATGGGCAATCCCTCCGGCCAGGGTTCCCATGGCTTCAAGCTTGCCCGACTGGTTGAGCTGGAACTCCAGGGCCTTTTTCTCCTCTTGGGCACGATGCCGGGCCGTCACATCCCGGGTGACCCCCACCATCTCCACAAGATTCCCGTTTTTATTTTCCACAAAACTGGTGGAGGTTTCCGTCCAGAAAGTGGAACCATCCTTGTGATAGGTGGCAAGCTCCATGGTAAATCCTTTGCCGGACTCAAATTTTCCCTTTCCAGGACGGTATTTCATGACCATATCCATGGCCTTCCTGGCGGATTCCGGAGGCAGCATATCCCGGAAGGAAAATTCCCGTTTGGCCTCCCTTGGGGTATACCCCATCATCTCCTTAATGGAGGGAGTAATATAGGTAATCCGCAGTGTGGACAGGTCCAGCACCCAGATCACATCCTTGATGTTGTTGGCCAGCATCCGGTATTTTTTTTCGGATCTGTGGAGCCTTTGGATGGCCGCTTCTCTTTCCAGACGGAACCGGTTGATCTTATCCATCAGGCCGAAGGAGAATAAAAAGGTAACAAAGGCCGCCGTTATCTGAATCGTGGAGTCCGTGATGATATTACTTTCAATAAACCCGTAGGATTTAAACCCCATGAGTACGGCAGACAATGCAAAGGGACTCCAGGCGATGAGATAAAACCGCGCCTGCCGTTTTTGCCGGATCAACAACACAAACCCGCATGAAATCATGGTTACCACAGCGATCCCGATGCTCAAAACGGAGGCCTGGGTAAAAAAGGTATAGGGAATAACAGGAGACAGGCAAATCATGACCAGACTGTACCAGAACAACAGGGAAAAGAGCCGGTCAAAGGCAGGACTGTGGTAGACCGTGTGCAGGAACTGCCGGGAAAACCGCAAGGCACCCAAACTTGCGATAAACACGGACAGGGGATGACATAAATTTGCCCACCGCGGTGCATCGGGCCAGAAATACTGCATGCCCAAGCCGGTATGGGCCAGAATAAAAAGGGAAGAACCGGTTACAAAAACCGCCAGCCACAAGAACACGGGTTCCTTCATGCTGGTAAAGATAAACAGGCAATAGACCACCGTGGATAGCATCACCCCGTAAAACAGCCAGTTCACTGCCGTATCCATTTTACGGTACCGTTCAAACGCCCCGGGCCCCCACCCTGTCAGCGGCACAACAATCGCCCCTGAAGAACGAATTTTGAAATAAAAGGTCTGGGTTCCGGGACGGATCTCCACCGGCACCACCGGTGTCCTGAAGTCCACCGCAGGCCTGCCGCGCGCACGGCGGTCGCCTGCAAGGGTTGATTGAAACCCTTGGGCCGTGGGGGCATAAAAATCAAATTGGTCCACAACGGAATAAGGGTATTCCACAAGCCAGGAAAAGGACTGCGCTGTGGGATTGGTCACGGAAAATTTAAACCAGAAACCGGCAGTTGAATACCCGAACCCGGACCTGCCGGACAGGGGGGCGAACATGCCTTGTTCCGATGCATCAAGGATGTCTTCAAACGCCATTTCATTGGCCGGATCCCGGTAAACGCTCAGGTAGGGTGTCAGTCGGACCCGTTGGCCCGGAGAGGAAAGAACCAATGCGCCGGATGTTGCGTGAGCCCCAAAAGAAATCAGGCAAAGGACAAGAATTAAAGGCCCTGTATAAAAAATGCGGCGCATGGCGTCTCCCTAAAGGCCACCTCTAAACGTATAGGTTTTTCCGGCCGGTGGCTGGGAGGTTATATATAAGCGTCTGCTTATTTTTGTCAAGACATTTTTCCTGCCCGACATTTGAGTTGTGCCTGTGTTGTCAGACCTTGAATTTTCCCATCATCTCCGCCAGGGTATTGGCAAGGGTTGACAGATCGCCGGCCTTTTCTTTCACCCGTTTGCTGGAGCCTGCAATCCTACCTGCGGCATCCGTCACTTCGGAGACATCTTTGGAAACCCCCTGGGAGGCCACAGAGCCTTGGGCAATATTTTCATTAACCTCACTGATACCCAGGGATGCCTGGGAAACGTTCTCCGCGATTTCCCTTGTGGTGACGGACTGTTCCTCAACGGCTGCCGCGATGGTGGAGACAATATCGTTGATTTCCACCACCACCTTGGTAATGGAAGCTATTTCCGAGATGGTCCCGTCAGTGGACTTCTGGATGCCGGTCACCCGCTCCTTAATCTGGCTGGAAGCCTCGGCGGTCTGGCTGGCCAGATCCTTGATTTCGTTGGCCACGACAGCAAAGCCTTTGCCGGCCTCCCCGGCCCTTGCCGCCTCGATGGTGGCGTTCAGGGCCAGCAGATTGACCTGGTTGGATATATCCGTGATGGTTTCCACCACGGTAAAGATCTCACTGGCCGCCCCTCCCAGCTCATCCACCTGGGCACTGGCAAGTTCCGTCTGCCCCACGGCCGAAGAGGTTATATCCCTGGCCTTTTCGGCATTTTTCGCAATTTCCGTGATGGTAGACGTCATCTCCTCGGCCGCGGCAGATACCATGTTAACGTTTGTGGACGCCTCTTCCATGGCAGCCGCCATGGATGTCATGTTCGAACTCATCTCCTCGGATGCGGCGGACACGGATTCGGACCGGTCGGATGTCTCCTGGGCCGCCCCGTTCATTTCATCGGAAATCCCGGCCAGTTCACCGGAAGACGCCGTTAAAACCTCGGTATCCCCTTTCACCTTGGCAATCATGGACTGGACATTTTCAACAAAGAGGTTGAAGTACTCCGCCAGTTCCTGGGTTTCGTCTCCGGAAGTGTCCGTGATCCGCTTGGTGAGATCGCCCTCGCCGTGGGCAATATCCTTGAGCATGTCAATGATGTTCCTGATGGGCCTCACCACACCTTTGGCAATGACAAAATATGAGATCCCTATGGAAAGGATAATGATGGCTACTACAATGGCAGATATCTTCATTACCGCGGCAGATACGGTCCTGGACATGACCGCACCCTGCTCGGCCAGCTTGGCGTCGATTTCATCGGTATACACCCCCGTGCCGATATACCAGTCCCATTCGGGAAGTTTTCTGCAGAAGGCGGTTTTGGGCAGGGGGGTGTCGGAACCTGGTTTCGGGAAATAATAGGTGGAATAGCCGCCTTCGGGGCTGCTGTCCGCGGCTTTCACCAGATCCCTTACAATATAATTATCCCGTTTATCTTTAAGGTCCCAGTAGTTTTTCCCCTCACGCTCGGGTTTCGGGGGCAAAAGCACACAGGTTCCCTTGGAATCGTAGATAAAGAAATAGCCGTTCCCTCCGCCGAAACGGATGGAACCGATGCTTTTCAGAGCATCTTTTTTCAGTGCTTCTTCGGTGGATTCCAGGTATACACCGGTACCGATGATCCAGCCCCAGGGTTTGTAAAGTTTGACGTAGGAAATCTTGTCCTGGGGTTTTTCAAACCCGGGTTTGGGCCATTTGTAATCCACGAACCCCCCGCCTTCATTTTCGGCAACCCGGTCCATTTCCGCAAAGAACAGTTTTCCGTCCGGATCCTTGAAGGTCATGAGGCTTGTACCGTTCAGGGAGGGTTTGATCGGGTGATGGACCATCAACCCATCTGTATTCTGGATCCAGAAATAATCCTTGCCCTCACTGCCCCATCGCAACTGGTCAATAACCTTGATAACGGCCTCCTGCCGACGGGCCATATCCGGATAGTTCGGGTCTTCATCTATGGCCTTGAATATAAGAATCGCCTGCTCTACGACATCTTTAACACTCTCCCCGTATTCCTTTTTAATGGTTTCCTTGTCCCGGGAATCTTCAAGGCGCTCTTTGGCAATGGTAAAGGCCGAATTGACCAGATCCTGGATCTGGGCGCGCTTTTCCTTCATCATTCCGTCGCTGTACTCCTTGACCGCAAACTGCCCCCCGCTTTTCAATGCGGATACACTGAAGAACAGGGCAGAACCGCCCACCAGAATTAAGGCTGAAATAAGAAGAAAATTAACCTTTGCACCGATCTTGAGTTTCATCATACGTCCCCCATGTTGACGATTTTCCCAAACCGCTGAAACTGACCCCACAAATTGCAAATAAATCACTGATTTCAAATGACGTGTTTATCTTAACATAAGCATAATACCATGTAAATTCGCAGGCGAAAAAACCATGGGATTTACGCGAATTTGAAATCATTTTTTCATATGGACTTACCGTATCATCTTGCGCCGCAAAATTAAGGCCTTATCATTTTCACAGTTTTTTTGTATGATACCGGCAAATTTTTTAAGATGATACAGGCCAGCAGGAGGATTTAAATGAAAGTTGCATTCCCCATAGAGGAAAACATCGGCATAAAAAGCCGTATCAATGACCATTTCGGTGTGGCCAAACAATTTATGATCGTTGATGTGGAAACCCGGACCGTTACAACGATACCCAACAAAAAAGCAGATGGGGAGTCCGGATGTAAAACCGGATTCATCGGCAAGAAGGCAGGGGTTGAGGCCGTGGTGACCAAATGCATCGGCGACGGTTCCCAGCGGGGACTGCACGGGGACAATATAAAGGTATATGCGGCCGCGGCCGACACGGTGGCGGAAAACCTCACCCTTTTTGAAAAGGGAGAACTCAAACTCTTTCACATCTTTGATCTTTGCCAGGGCAAAAAAAATAAAAAGGAAGGGGGCTGTGGCCATCATCACTAGGATAAATTCCCATTCCATGACCCGAACCTTTAGCGATATTCCCGGCCGCCTGTTCAGTATCTTGGGCAAACTTATGTACTGGGTGATGGGGTGGACCTACGACCCGCTGCCTGCCTACTTTGACCGGAAAAGTGTGGTGATCGGTTTTCCCCACACCACCAACATGGATACGGTCCGGGCGCTGACTTATATTAAACTTGCCCGGGTCAACGCCCGCCTGCTGGTCAAATCCACCTGGTTTTTCTTTCCCATGTCCCTGCTGCTCAAAGGGTTAGGCGGTCTTCCGGTGAAACGGGACAAGGCCCACGGATTTGTGGACAGTGTGGTGGCGGAATTCAACCGCCAGGACAACCTGGTGGTGGCCCTGGTGCCCGAGGGGACCCGCAAGAAGGTTTCCACCATCAAAACCGGGTTCTGGTATATAGCAAAAGGGGCGGATGTACCCATTATCTGCTGGTACCTGGACAATACTGCCAAACGCAGCCGGTGGCTGGGTAAAATCCACCCCGGGGACAGCCTTGAGGATGACCTTGAAAAGATCAGGGAAATCTATCAGCAGGCCGGGTTTTCCATTCCCCGGGAAAGCTAAAAAACCGAAGATTTTACTCGTAGAGAGTCTAAATGGAGAATTCAGCATATATAAATGTAAATTATTCTGAATAAATTTTTCTCTCTACATTTTTGTAAGTTCGTTGCACATAATTATGATTTCAAAAAACATATTTATGCATTTCCAAGTAAAACCTAATTTTTTTTAGGCTTAATTTAATATTTCCAAAATCCGCCTTCCAGACCAACTTTCTCTAACCCCCTGAAACCCAATAAAAATTATTGACAGGGTTCTGGACTGTCTTTAAAGTTGTAAGTTCGAAATTTTGCCACCAGCTACAAGGCTGTGTTGCCCGGAACTTTCAAACCATTTTCGAACAGTTTTGGACAACAAAATTGTAACAAGACATGAAGGAGTATACATAATGTGTCGTCTGTTTGCACTTACCAGCAAGGATCCGGTTTCTCCCATGTTGGCCATCAGAGCCCTTGATGTAATGAAAGAAGGGCATGACGGGTCCGGCGTGGGACTCCTCCTCCAGGACCTTGGGGGTCCGTTTGAAGAGATGAAAGAGTGCCCCATCCTCTCGGGCATCTTCACCGAAGAAGGCATCCGCCGGTTAGACCTGTACATGATGGACATCGGCTTTCTCACCAAGTACAAGATCTCTTTGAAAACCCCCAAGAAGCCTGTGGAAGGCATCCCCCGGCGGGAGCACTATCTGATCCGGGCCTATGAACTGCCCGAAGCCTGGGAAGGGCTTGAGCAGGAAGAACAGGCAAGCAGACTTCTGGACATCCGGCTGAAAATCCGCGAAATGGGTGAGGAAAAAAAAGACATGATGGTCTTTTCATTCTGGCCGGACACCATCATGATCAAGGAAATCGGAGATCCCATGCAGCTCGGGGAATACCTGGGGCTTGACAGGAAAGAACTCCATGCAAGGATCATCATGGCCCAGGGCCGTCAGAACACCAACTACGCCATCAACCTGTACGCCTGTCATCCCTTCTTTATCAAGGGATATTGCACCATGACCAACGGTGAAAACACCGCCTTTATCCCCATCAAGGACTTTCTGTCATCCCGGGACATTCCCGGGTATATGGGCTACCAGTCCGACTCGGAGGTCTTTGCCCATATCCTCCATTACTCCCAGGAGGAACTGGGATTGGGAATCGACGGATACAAACACGTGATCACCCCGCTTCAGCGGGATGACATCGAAGACCACCCTGACAAGGACTTTCTCTTTCACCTGAAACGGACCTGCCGCCAGCTCATCATCGACGGCCCCAACTGCGTCATCGGCACCCTGCCCGACCACTCCATGTTCATGGTCCAGGACAGGAAGAAACTGAGACCCGGAGTTGTCGGCGGAAAAGACGGCATGTTTGCCTTCTCCTCCGAAATCTGCGGCCTGGACGCCGTGATTCCGGACCGGGACAAATCCCAAGATATTCAACCCATGCACCTTGATACAGCCATTGTAAGCCCCGAACGCCAGGAGGTAGATATATGTCGTCAAACAGAAGCCTTGAACCTTCCGCTTTAAGCCTGAATGATCTGCCCTGGCAGATCCGCTACAGCAATGACCGCTGCACGCTGTGCGGACAGTGCACCGCTGTCTGCCCGGTAAAAGCCATTGAACTGCACACTTTCCAGAAACGGATCATAAAAACCAGCGTTGCAGCGAACGCAGAACATTCCAACCGGTATGACAACTTTTACGGCATCCGCCAGAAAACCCGGGTGGAAAATGCCTGTATCGGCTGCGCCATGTGTACCATGGCCTGCCCCAACGATGCCATCACCCCGGTAAAGAATCCGGGACTGGACCGGATGAAATTCCACATCAACCAGCAGGGGGTCCCCCGGCGCCGGGGCGGCAGAAGAAACGCCTCAGCCTCTATTCTGGACCGGATCAAGTTCACCCGGATCTCCATGCTCACCGACCCGGCACTGGATGCCGGCCGCCACGAGTTCGAGATGAGAACCCTTCTGGGCCGCGTGCTTTCCCCCCGGGAGAACATGATGCGCCTGCGGACAAAAGGATGGATCCCTCCGGTGAGAGAAATTTATCCGCTGATCATCGGCGGCATGTCCTTCGGCGCACTCTCCCCCACCATGTGGGAAGGCCTGCAGATGGGTGTGGCGTATCTAAATGAGGAGCTGGGCATGCCGGTGCGCATGTGTACGGGTGAAGGCGGCTGCCCGCCGCGCCTTTTGCGCTCCCGTTTCCTGAAGTACGTGATTCTCCAGATTGCATCCGGATACTTTGGCTGGGATGAGATCATCCACGCCATTCCCCATATGAAAGAAGATCCCTGCGCCATTGAGATTAAATACGGGCAAGGGGCTAAACCCGGCGACGGGGGGCTTTTGATGTGGCACAAGGTGAACAAGCTCATCGCGGCCATCCGCGGCGTGCCCCAGGGCGTCAGCCTGCCCTCGCCCCCCACCCACCAGACCCAGTACTCCATAGAAGAGTCCGTGGCCAAGATGATCCTGTCCATGTCCATGGCCTGGGGATTCAGGGTGCCGGTGTATCCGAAGATCTCAGCGTCCTCCACATCGCTGGCAGTACTCAACAACCTCACCCGGAACGACTACGCAGGCGGCCTTGCCATCGACGGCGAAGACGGCGGCACCGGTGCTGCCTACTCGGTCTCCATGGACCACATGGGGCATCCCATCGCCTCTTGCATCCGTGACAATTACCTGAACCTGGCCAAGATCGGCAAACAAAACGAGGTGCCCATCTTTGCCGGCGGCGGTATCGGCAAAAACGGAAACATCGCCGCCAACGCCGCTGCCCTGATCATGCTGGGAGCATCCGGCGTCCAGATCGGCAAGTACGTCATGCAGGCGGCTGCCGGCTGCGTGGGCACCGAAGAAGACCGCTGCAACGTCTGCAACGTGGGGATCTGTCCCAAGGGCATTACCTCCCAGGACCCCAGGCTATACAGACGCCTTGATCCCGAAGACGTGGCCCAGCGCATCGTGGACCTTTTTGTCTCCTTTGACACGGAACTCAAAAAGATCGTGGCCCCCTTAGGCCGTTCCACCTCACTTCCCATTGGCATGTCGGATGCCTTAGGGATCGACGACAAAGCCATTGCTGACCGCCTCAGTATCAAGTACGTGGTGTAAAAGGAGGCTGCTATGAAAAAAAGCGACTACATATTCATACCAGGAAAAAGAGACGAGAAACGGATTCCTTCCAGGGTCCTTGAAGAGATCATCCACCAGCATATCCAGCGGGGCAACCGGAAACTGGAAGTCCAGGCCTTTGGCCAGCATGGTATCGGCGGCCGCCTCTGGGATGCCGGTGCCGACAAGATGCGCATCCGCATCATCGGCCACTCCGGACAGAGAACCGGCTCCCTGGGTAACGCCAACACCCAGATCGAAATCATGGGACCGGCCTCCGATGACATCGGGTGGCTCAATGCCGGTGCGGAGATTATCGTCCACGGCAACGCCTCCAACGGCGCCATGAACGGTGCGGCCCAGGGCTGTGTGTATATCGGCGGCAACATCGGCGCCCGGGGCATGACCATGACCAAGCGGAACCCGAGGTTTGCCCCCCCGGAGCTTTGGGTATTGGGCGCCGCCGGGGATTACTTCGGAGAATTCATGGCCGGCGGCATGGCCGTGGTCTGCGGCTACGGCCATGAAAACCGTGACCGCCTGCTGGGCCACCGTCCCCTGGTGGGCATGGTGGGCGGCAAGGTCTTTGTCCGGGGCGAGGCCAAAGGATTTTGCGAAAAGGATGCAAAGATCATCCCCCTGGACGACGCTGACTGGCAGTGGCTGACAGAGCACTTAAAGGTCTTTGTATCCAAAATCGGAAAAGAGGAGATCCTTGAGGAACTATCCCTGCGGTCCGAATGGATAGTGCTCACGGCCAAATCCCCCCAGGAAAAAACCGAAGGCCCGGGCCTTCCCTCCATGTCCTGGTTCAGGGACCAGGTATGGGATCAGGAACTGGGCCGCGGCGGCCTCATCGGAGACCTCCAGGAAACCGAAAAAGAGACCGTGCCCCTGATTACCAAAGGGGAATTGCGGCGTTATATCCCGGTATGGGAACAGGGCCGGTACATCTCCCCCTGCCAGGCCGCCTGCCCCACGGGGATTCCGGTTCAGGACCGGTGGGCCATGGTCCGGGCGGATAATATTGATGAAGCCATCTCCATGGGGCTTGAATACACGCCCTTTCCGGCAACGGTCTGCGGGTATCTGTGCCCCAGCCCCTGTATGGCATCCTGCACCCGGAACATGTCTTATATGAGCCCCATCGATGTCCGGTTACTGGGCCGGGCCGGCCAGGATATCAAACCGCCGAAACCGGCCAGGAAGAGCAAAAAGAAAGTGGCCGTCATCGGTGCCGGCCCCGGGGGTATTTCCGCTGCCTGGCACCTGACCCTGAAGGGCCACACCCCCACGGTATTTGATACCGGCAAACAGGTGGGCGGGAAAATATCCTCCGTGATCCCCGAATCCAGGGTACCGGCCGATACATTGACGGCAGAGCTGGACCGGGTGAAATCCTTTATAAAGGATATCCGCCTGGAACAGGAGATTGATGCCGAGACCTTTTACAAAATCAAAAACGATTACGACTTCACGGTTGTGGCTGCCGGCGCCAAAAAGCCCAGGACACTGCCGGTAAAGGGTATCGAAAAGGCGGTTTACGCCAACGATTTCCTTGAACAGTCCAAGGCCGACAAGGTAAAGCCCGGCAAAAAGGTTGTGATCATCGGTGCCGGCAACGTGGGGTGTGACGTGGCCACCGAGGCCCACCGCCTGGGTGCCGAAGAGATTACCCTGATCGACGTCCAGAAACCCGCAGCCTTTGGCACGGAAAAAGAGGATGCGGAGAGCTGCGGCGCCGTTTTCCGCTGGCCCCTGTTCACCAAGGAAATCACGGCCAAGGGCGTCCTTCTCAAGGACGGCGAACTCCTGGAAGCCAACACCGTGGTTGTCTCCATCGGAGATGTGCCCGACCTATCCTTTCTCGGTGACGAACTGGCCCAGGAACACGGGTTCATCCGGGTGGATAAAAACGGCCGGACTTCAGATTCCAGGGTTTTTGCCATCGGCGACGCCGTGGGCATCGGACTGATTACCGACGCCATCGGCGCCGGAAAACGGGCAGCCCTGTCCATCGACCGGATCATCAGCGGCAAATCACCGGACATGGAAGAACCAAAACCCATGGTGGACACAAAAAGGGTCACCCTGGCCTACTATGACCCCAGAAAAGAGGCCAACAGCCTGGACAGTTGCGGTGAGGACTGCGCCTCCTGCGGCAACTGCAGGGACTGCGGCATCTGTGTGGCGGTCTGCCCGGAAGCGGCCATCAGCCGGGCGGCAGACGGCGACGGGTTCGAATACGTGGTGGATCCGGACAAATGTATCGGCTGCGGTTTCTGCAAGGGTGCCTGCCCCTGCGGTATCTGGGACATCGTGCCCAACACCCCGCTATAACCCCACGCGATTTACACATATTAGGTCCGGCACCGGCCGGACCTGCTTGCTGCCATTCCACCGGCCCGGAGCTTCTCCGGGCCGGTTTTTTCTTTGACATGCCCTGCCCCAGCCACTATGATTAAGCAAAAATCTTTGCCGGCATCCATAAGACTTAAAACTTCGCCGAACCAGGGCGGGTTCAATCAAACGCGTACGTCCCCGCATCAATGGTCCGAACAGCCGATGCCGGAACTCTCAATTTTGCACGATCTAAGGGAGGCCCATGAAGAGATTATCTTTAGGTTCGTTAACCGTCCTTTTGCTCCTGTTGCTGTGGCTGGGCTGTTCCGGTAATGAACCTATGACCATCGGTATAGTGGCCAGCTTGTCCGGCAGGACGTCCCAGCTTGGGGTTTCGGCCAGGAATGCGGTCCAGCTTGCCGTGGCCGAGGCCAATGAGAAGGGCGGTGTCAACGGCCGAGAGATTCGCCTCATGGTCCGGGACAACCAGGGGGATCCAGACGTCTGTGCGGACGCCGTCAGTGAACTCACAGAACTGGGCGTTGAAGGTATCATCGGGCCTCTCATGAGCCAGATGGCCGCCGGTGTGTTAGACCGGATTCAGGAGGTACCCGTGGTGGTGATCAGCCCGACGATCTCCGCCGATGCTTACAAAGACAGGGATGATTTTTTCTTCCGGCTCATGCCCGTTGCAAGCCAGGAGGCAAAGACCATGGCATCGGTTATCGCCAAGGACGGATACCGCCGCACCGCCGTGGTATACGACGCCGCCAATAAAGCCTATACGGAACCTGTATTCACTCTGTTCAAATCCACCTATGAACAGAACGGGGGCCAGGTGGTATACACAAATAATCTCAAGGGAAACACCCTCCACGGGAACGGGGAAAAACCTTTCGGCAGTATCGCCGAGGCAATTCTCGCCTCAAAGGCTGAGGCCCTCTATATTATCTCCAGCGGTATCGATGCGGCCGCACTTACCCAGCAGATCAGAAAACGGACAACAACCATCCGCTTTTACGGGGCCTACTGGGTCAAAACCGGGAATATCATCCAGCGCGGGGGACGCAGTGTGGAAGGGCTGACCATTGCCGCTCCTTTTGAGCGGAAGGATAAATCCGCTGAATACAAGGCCTTTGCAGCCCGCCACCAAAAGATGTTCAACACAGACCCAGGCTTTGTGGCGGTCTACGCCTATGATGCCACCCAGGTGCTGCTCCGGGCCATCGGCCAAAGCGTCGGACAGGGGCCCGAAGGCATCAAAAATGCCATTTTGGACCACAAAACATTCAACGGTCTTGAAGAACCCTTTGAAATCAATGCTTACGGAGACACCATCCGTTCCACCATGATCATGACCGTTGAAAATGGACGGTTTGTGCGGCGGGGCGGTCAATGAAGCAACGCAGTCTCAAATGGGCGCTTATCACAAGCCTGATTCTTGCAATGGCAGTGCCCCTTGCCGTTACCGGCACCCTGTTCACCCGGATTCTGGCAGACGCCATGAAGCAGCGGATCATTTCCGTCAACGAAAGTCTGTCCTACAGTTTTATCGATCAGATCGATGCCTACCTGAACAATGCCCTCAACGATCTTTCCACCCTGCGGACCATGGTGGAAAAGCAGGACTTTGAAATGCTCAATTACACCTCCCTGCTGGACTCCATACGCCACAACAAGGAGCATTTCACCAAGATCCAGATTATCAACCGGGACGGCTACATCAAATTCATCTCCCCCTATCATAAGGACTGGATCAACCTGGATATGTCCAGAAACAAAATTTTCACAGAACCGGTACGGACCGGAAGCCCCTATTGGTCACCGGCCTTTATCGCTTCGGATTCCGGACACTCGGCGGTTTCCTTATCCATTCCCTTTGAAAACGGTGTGATGACAGGTTTTTTGTCCCTGGCGAATCTAAGGCGGGCCGCAGAAAAAATTGCCCATGGTAAAAACATCCATATCACCATCACGGACCAGACGTCCAGCTTCATCGTCCACCACATGGAAGCCCAGGTATACCAGCGGGGATTTGATGCCAATTACGACCGTTTCAGGGAATCCTACAAAGACCGGCAGCTCATCACCGACGTCATCTCCCATCAGGGCAAAGAGATGTTTATCACCGCCGGCATGATCCCGAAAACAGAATGGTCCATTGTCTTTTACCAGCCCGTGGAAGAGGTGTTTTACCCCATCCGCCTCTTTTACACATATATGGTGCTGGGCTTTGCATTTCTTACCGGTGTCACCATCCTGCTCTGCCTCAAACATATCAATCTTGTCATCTCCACCATCGAAAAATTCACCCGGTACGCCCGGGTCATCGCCCGGGGGCAATACGGCAAAGGCACACTTCCGGTTCAGTACAGGGAATTTTCCGAATTATCCAACCAGTTTTCCGCCATGGCCGATGCGGTGAGAACAAGGGAGCGGAAACTGCGGGAAAACCAGGAACGGTACAGAAGTATTTTTAATGCCGCCAAGGATGCCATCCTCATCGCCGATGCCCAGACCGGCCGGATCCTGGATGTCAATGCCTTTGCCTGCGACCTGTTTGACTACCCGAGAAAAAAATTTCTAACCCTGTCCATGACAAATATATCCGCCCGCCCCGGACAGATGAAACGCATTCTTGGCCGGGAGGAATCGTGGATACCGGAATGCCCCCTCTTAAAGGCGGACAAAAGCACGTTTACCGCGGAATTATCCATCAGCTTCTTTACCCCGCCGGGCACCCATACCGTCTGCACCATTGTGGCCAGGGACATCACCCAGCGCATTGCAGAGCACCATGAAAAAGAACGGATGCAAAAAATGCTGGGCCACGCCCAGAAGATGGAAGCCATCGGCCGGCTTGCCGGAGGCATTGCCCATGATTTCAACAACATTCTCACCGCCATTGTGGGGTATGCGGAACTCAGCCGAACAAAAGCCCCCGAAGGCTCCCCACTGGTCAAATACACCACCCGTGTACTCACTGCGGCCCAGCGGGCCAAGGAACTTGTGGACCAGATCCTGACCTTTGCCCGGACATCCCGTGCGGAAAAAAAGCCGGTCCAGGTCAACCTTATTCTAAATGAGGTCAACAAGTTTATCCGGGCCTCCATCCCGGCATCCATAGATATCAAGACCGACATCACTTCGGACCACTGGGTTATGGCAGATCCCATCCAGCTTCACCAGGTCATCATGAATCTTTGCACCAATGCCTGGCATGCCATGAAGGAAACCGGGGGCACCCTTACCCTCACCCTTGGCCCCCTGGACACACCGGTGTTGAATCCCTCCGGGGATTTTTTGCCGGGCAAAACACTGCGTTTGACGGTGGGCGACACCGGGCACGGGATTGCACCCGAAGACCTCACCAAGATCTTTGACCCCTATTTCACCACAAAAGCGGCAGGGGAAGGCACGGGTATGGGATTATCCGTTGTTCAGGGCATCCTGCGGGATATGGCCGGTCATATCGAAGTAAAAAGCACCCCGGGCCAGGGAACGGTGTTTACCATTCTTCTGCCGGCAGCGGAGGTGACGGATCCGGAAAGCATTCCGGAGGCCGTCGGGGTCAAAGGCGGTGACGAAACCATCCTGGTGGTGGATGATGAAAAGGAAATTACCCGGGTGATGAAACTGATTCTTTCAGGTTTGGGATATCGGGTGGAAACCCGCAACGATCCCCGGCAGGCCTTATCCTATTTCAAGGAAGACCCGGACCGGTTCGATCTGGTGATTTCAGATATGACCATGCCCGGTATCAGCGGCAAGGATCTGGCAGAAGAACTCATGGCCCTGCGTCCGGACCTGCCCATTATCATCTGTACCGGATTTCACGAATCCATGACCCAGGAGCGCGCCGAAGCGATGGGCATAAAAACGCTCTTATTCAAGCCTGTGGAAAAAGGACGGCTGGCAGCCGCCATACGTGATGCCCTGGACAAGGAAAATCCTGAGGCACCTGTGGCGAACCGCAGGGCCTGACGGCCCGGTTTAATATCGGCGCATCAGACCATAAAGACAGGTTTTACCTTCGACAACCCGGGAATGACGGTATTGGTCCGGATAACCCCTTCAATCTGCCGGATGTTCTGATCCACGAACTCTGCGATGGTCTCCGCATCCGAGGCCAGAAAATCCCGCTTTAGCACCATCTTCGCAAGGATATCAATGGTGCCGTGCACCGAATGCACCTCCTGGATTTCTTCTAAGCCATAAAGCTGATCGATGATTTCAAACTGGGAGGTGGTATTCACATCAATAAAGACAAAGGCGGTGATGGTCCGCTTCATCTCGGGATATTCCGGTGTGGTTTTTTCCAGCATGGATTTTCTGAACTTTTCCATGCTCTTGGGGATCACCTGGTCAATACCGATCCCGTACCGCCGTCCCGCACTCCTTGTCCAGTGGTGGTAAGAAATATAGGCATAAAGGTCGCCAATGGTGCGGCCGGGAAAATACTTCATCAACCCGCCGGAGGAAATAATAGCGGTCATGGGGACATAAATGGTGGAGAACCAGTCCTGTGCCGCCTTGTTCAGGTCGCAATCCTTTCCGGACTGGCTGGCGAGATAAAGCTGATGCTTCTTGATCTGTTTCTCCAGAAACTTGTACTTGCCCACCTCGGTGAGATCGATTTTTTCCCGCAGGCCGGTTTTTTCAAAAAATTCCTTTTTTTCGATATAGATCAGGTTTTCCATGGTGTTTCTGCCCGAAAGCAGTTCCACCACCTTGGCCTTGATATCCGTCCACCCCAGTTCCTTGGCTGCCGCCACCCGGTGATTGCCGTCCAGGACGAAGTAATCGTTGCGGATCTGATACAGGTTTACCGGCGGCAGTTTCCCCCCCTCGCGCATGGTCCGCTTGATGTCGGCAAACCGTTTGCCGGACACGTGTTTTTTGGGCCTGAACCGAGAGTCAAAATCATGGTATTTGCCCACACTGCCCGTGATTTTATCAAGGGGAATGGTGAGTACGCCATGATCGATAAACTCGACATCCTCTTCCTTGGCCTGCTGTTCGTTAAAAGACGTCACGTGGTCATCATCCAGGCGTTGACCTTCCATTCCAAACAGAAAACGCAGGAAATTTTTCATGGTTTAGACCTCTATCAGGGTATACCCGCAGGTGTTAATGACCCGGGTATCGTTCACCCGGGTGATGCGTTCTTCAAACTTGTCAAAGGCGTCGTGCACATGGCCGTGAATAAAATAATCCGGCCGCTGCCGCTGGATCAGCCGGTTAAATACGTCAAACCCCCTGTGGCAAAGATCTTCCCGGTCGTGGACATGCCTGGGGGGGGCATGGGTGACCACCATATGGATCGGCCGTTTCCGCCAGATCCTGAATCCCATCCAGAAGAGGATTTTTTTCATCATGGCATCGGTGTACTGATTCGGGCGCCCATTATACCACATGGACCCTTCAAGGCCCAGAATGTTTAATGATCCCAGCGACACCACCCGGGCATGTATATTGTCACACCCCATGGGATTGGTCCGGGTATACCGGATATCATGATTTCCCTTCACGTAGTACAAGGGGCTGTCCAGGCGGTCCCGCAAAAAAGACAGATATTCGGGTTCCATATCCCCGCAGGAGACGATCAGGTCCACCGGGGGCAGGGATTTGGATTCCACGTCCCGGGTCAGATCGTCTTCGATAAAATCCGATACGCAAAGGATTTTCAGATTATGGGTCCGGCCCAGTGTATGTAAAACGGCCATGTAAGCTTCCTGCAAATGTTAAAATTCGCAGAATCATACGATGGAAGGTCAAACCAAGTCAATACGAGGGACGGCGATCTTATAAGACATTGGAATGGATAGACCATTCGTCTTGTCAATCCAGACACTTAGCCAGATCACCTAAGTTTTTATGCCAGGATCATTTATTATTTCCCAATACCCGGCCCATCTTTTTTAATTGACTTTCCAGGGCATTCAAGATATGTCGCTAACGTGGTAGCAACAGATATCGAATATAACCGGACACATAAATAGTGCTTGCCATTTAGAAAAATTATGCTAAGTATTAATCTCACTAATAGGAGGGTTTATCGTTAGTTTAACTTGATTATGTGACTTCTGTTTTCACTGTTTAAATAGGAGCCACCGTCAACCATTTTTAGGAGGAGAAAGATGAAAAAAGTTTTAGTATCGTTGTTCGCCCTGGCATTTGTTCTCATCTCTGCACCGGCATTCAGTGCAGACATCGAACTGGCTAAGAAATCCACTCTGGAAGCCATTGTCAAGGCAGGCAAAATCCGTGTTGGTTTCGAATCCGGTTACCTTCCCTTTGAAATGACCAACACCAAAGGTAACTTCATGGGTTTCGACATCGACATGTCCAAACAGCTCGCCAAAGCCATGGGTGTTAAGTTCGAACCTGTGAACACCGCATGGGACGGTATCATCCCCGCACTGATCACCGACAAAATCGATGTTATCATCGGCGGCATGACCGTTACCCAGGAAAGAAACCTGGCCATCAACTTCTCCGATCCTTACATCGTTGTAGGACAGGCCATTCTGGTGAACAACAGACTCAAGGGTAAAATCAACTCTTTTAAAGACCTGAACGATCCCAAGTACACCGTTTGCTCCAAACTGGGCACCACCGGCGAACAGGCTGTTAAAAAATACATCCCCAAAGCCACCTACAAATCTTTTGAAGTAGAATCCGAAGCCTGCATGGAAGTTATCCAGGGCAACGCCGACGCCACCGTATACGACCTGCCCCTGATCGAGTTCTTCCAGGCAGCCCACGGTGAAGGCAAAACCTTTGCACTGAACAAACCCTTTACTTTCGAACCTCTGGCCATTGGCCTGAGAAAAGGTGATCCCGACTTCCTGAACTTTTTGAACAACTTCATCCGCCAGTACAAAAACGACGGCAGATGGCAGAAATCCTACGACAAGTGGATCAAGTCCAACGAATGGCAGAAAGATCTCCAGAATTAGGATCGTTTTGTAGAATGTAAATACAGGGCCGGCAGTTCACACTGCCGGCCCGTTTTTTAAGGCGGACGTATATGGAACAAAACATATCCAATATCAAGCGGTTAAGCAACCCGACAGCCTATCTCTTTTCAGTCATCGGATTCTTTGTCCTGGTGGGCCTGGTCATCGGCGCGGTCTGGGGAGCCACCGCGGCTGTCGAGTATCAGTGGCGCTGGTTCAAAGTGCCCAAGTACTTCATGTACCAAGAATCCGTTATCATCCATGCCTCAGG
>CAJWHT010000020.1 GCA_913041495.1 uncultured Desulfobacteraceae bacterium
CGCTGTCCAATCCGCAGACAGGCGACGTGACCATCGGCAGCTACAAGGGACCGTCCGTCACCTGCAAGGCGAAGTTCATCCCCGTGGCCGGCTACCGCACGGACAGGAAATCCATCCAGTACCTGCGCGCCAATGACGATATCAGCGTCACCTTCGCGCGCAGAGGCTCGACAGACGTTTATGCTCCGGTTAAGGCGTCGGTGCCGACCTATATCGGGCGGCTGACGATCGCCGCGACCCGGTTCGGGCCGGCGGACTGACACGACGGCACCGGAGCCGATCCGGCTGGGCGCGTTCGAGTATCCACCCTTTTACTATGAGGAGGCAGGCGAGGTCCGTGGCATTGCGGTGGATATCATTGATCAGCTTTTCACGCCCATGGGGATTCGAACGACGATCCGGATGCTGCCCCTGAAAAGGGCCCTGGGGTATGCCAGGGAAGGCAGAATAGACGGGATCATGATCCTCATAAAGACAGAAGAGCGCTCCGCATATCTGCATTACACCGAACCTGTACTCACCGTCCGTGGCCTCATCTGGTCCCGGGCAGACCGTCCCGGCGGCCCCGTTCATTTTGAGCGCCTTGAAGACCTGCGCCACTATGTCATGGGCGCCACTTTGGGATACAGCTACGGACAGGCACTGGACGAATTGATGGAAACCATGATCGTAAACCGTGCGGCAAGTGATTATCTGAATTATAAAATACTGCTTACCGGCCGGATTGATATCTTTCCGGGAAACGAAATCGTTGCCAAAGGCCTGTTCAAAAGACATCCGGAGCTTCGCGGCAAATTCCATCATTCAGACCGCTCGTTTATCGAGTGGGTGCTTCATATGGGCATCAGCAAACGATCATCCCTTGTCCCCCTCATCCCCCGGATCAACACAGCGCTGGAAGAACTGAAAAGTTCCGGGAAAATCCTTGAAACAGTGCGCAGATTCACGGAGTAATCCGTAAGGCATCTGCAATTTTTCTTGACAGGACCCATGCCAGGCCTTAAAATCCGTCACCTATACGAGACAATTGTCACATTATATGTGACGCAGATAAAATAAGGACCTCACATGGCAGACAAGAAATACTATCGGATTGCCTCCCTGGAAAAAGGAATACGGATTCTTGAACTTTTGGCAGAACACGGGGAGTTGAGCGTCAGTGAGGCGGCCCGGCTCATGGATACAAACCGGGCAGGCAGCCACCGGTTTATTTCCACACTCAAGGATCTGGGATACGTGGAAAAGAACAGCAGCAACAAATACCAGCCCACGCTGAAGGTCATGAGCCTTGCGACCAAGGTTGCCAACCGGTTTGAAATCCGTCGGGTTGCAAAGCCCTATATGCACAGGCTCTCCATGATGTTCAAAGAGACCATCAATCTGGGGCTGTTCAAAAACCGGGAAATCATCCACATCGATAAAATCGACAGCCTTGAAGTACTGCGCATGGACTCTGCCCTCGGGGACAAGGCACCGGCCTATTGCACGGGGCTCGGCAAGGCCATCCTGGCCTTTCTTCCCCAGCACGAACTGGCCCATTACCTGGACAATACCGAGCTTGTTCCCCTTGCCCCCAACACCATCACCGACCGGAACGAACTTGAGGCAGAGCTTGAGCGGATACGCAAAAACGGGTATGCCGTGGATGATGAGGAATTGAACGTCGGGCTGCGCTGTATTGCCGCACCGATATTTGACCACAACGCATACCCCGCATATGCCATCAGCATTTCAGGACCTGCCATGCGCGTTACCCACAGGACCCTGGAGGAGGCAAAAGATACCCTTTTGACCGCCTCAGCCGAGTTGTCGAAAATGATGGGCACCCCCTGATCGTCCATTTTCCCCCCTTTTTTTAAATTTCGCATAAAAATCCTTGACAAATGTCGGGGATTTTTTTTATCCATAGTCATGTCACACATAAAACACATGCGTCACGCAATATGAGACGCAAAAGAGTTATTACAAAGCTGAAAAGATGGAGAGGGGACAATGGGTAAAAAGAAATTAACACGCTGGGACCTCCAGAAAATGAAGGAAAACGGCGAATCCGCCGTCTGGATCACCGCCTACGACTACTGGAACGCAAGCTTTGCCGAAGAGGCTGGCATGGACATGATTCTTGTGGGCGACTCTTTGGGAATGTGCATATACGGTTACGAGGGAACGGTTCCCGTGACAATGGACCAATGCATCTACCATAGTGAGGCGGTCCGCAGGGGGGCGAAAAACACTTTTATCATCGGTGACATGCCCTTTTTGTCCTACCAGGTCAGCGTGGAAAAAGCCGTGTTGAACGCCGGACGCTTTCACAAGGAGGCAGGCGTGGACGCCATCAAGCTTGAAGGCGGCAAACGGGTATGCCCACAGATCCAGGCCATTTCCGACGGCGGGATGCTGGTCATGGGACATATCGGGCTGACGCCCCAGAGTTCCGGGCAGCTCGGCGGTTTCAAGGCACAGGGAAGAACGGCGGATGCGGCCTTCGAGCTGATCGAGGATGCAAAAGCCATTGAAGCGGCAGGGGCATTTGCCCTGCTGGTGGAAGCGGTTCCACCGGAGGTATGCGATATCATCAGAAAAACGCTGTCCATACCGGTATACAGTATCGGCGCCGGTATTGATGCCGACGGACAATTGATGATCTCTTCAGACGTAGCAGGGGTTTTTCAGGCCTTTACCCCTAAGTTTGTTAAAAAATATGAAAACCTAGCAGACAAGACCATCCAGGCGTTTTCAGCCTACAGGGACGATGTAAAAAATGGGCGATTCCCCGCCCCTGAACACACCTACAAAATGGTGGATGGTGAACTGGACCAATTAACAGCCAAATTAAACTAAAGGACACAAAAAGATGAGCGACAGACTGAACCAGATCAGAGATTTCATGGAAAAACAAGGTATTCCCGGACGGGACGGATATGAACTTGCGCCCAGCGGCAAGGCCTTTCCCGACGGAGCCAACTTCAGAATCGAGATCGCCGGCGTCGAAAGGGCCTCCACCATGGAAGCCATGATCAAGGAAGCAGACAGACGCAACGTTGTGGTTCACAGAGCCATTGCTGCTGTGGGCGGCGCCACCTTCTGCGATTTTGAAGAGCTCAAAGCCATGGCCCAGATGGCCAAAGAGGCAAAGATCGAAACCATCCTGACCGTGGGACACCGCAAGGGTTGGGACACCGGTGCCAGCGAACTGAAAACCCGGGAAGGCGGGATGCAGGGCTTCCGTTTGAGAGGCTCGGACAATATCTCCTTTCACATCGCCGATATCATGCGGGGCATCGACGCCGGTTTCAGGGGATTTCTCGTCTACGACGAAGGGGTCCTTTTTATCCTGAACAAGATGCGCGAAGAGGGATTGATTCCCAAAGAAACCATCTTTAAATTTTCCGTATTCGGCGGCTACTGCTCGGCAGCCGGTGCCAAGGTGATCGAGAGCATGGGCGCCAACTCCATGAACCCCATCTCCGATGTATCCCGCCCCATTTTGTCCTCCATCAGGCAGGCCATCAACATCCCCCTTGACGTGTACACCATCGTTGTCAACTCCTTTGGCGGCAGCTTCAGGGCCTATGAAGCACCGGAAATCGCCAAGGTGGCATCCCCGTGTTACTTCAAATTCGAACCGGGCACGGCGGAAGACGAAATCTACATGCCCTGGATTGCCGAAGAGTGGCACGAGAACTTTATTAAAGAAAAGGTCAAAATCGCCTCCATCGTCATGGAAATCATGGACAAACATGCCCCCGAGATGAAGACCTCTCTTCAGGGCCCTGACGACCTGGTACTGACAACCCCATAAGCGAGCGTGACATCATGAGTATAGAATCATTATTTTCCGAACGGAATGCCGGTGTTGAATGGTCGGGCATCCGCATCATGTTTGCCATGGCCGATAAAATCGACGGCATCGTGAACCTGGGGATCGGCCAGCCCGACTTTGACACCCCGGTCCACATCCGGGATGCGGCAAAAGAAGGGCTGGACCAGGGATTCACCCGGTATCCGCCGGCGGCGGGGTTTCAGGACCTAAGAGAGGCGGTGGCTGAAAAGCTGGAACGGGAAAACAAGATCAAAGCCGATCCCGAATCCGAAATTTTCATATCAGTGGGCGCCATGCAGGGCATCTTCAACGTGATGCTCCACCTGGTGAACCCTGGAGATGAGGTCATGGTGGTGGACCCCGGCTATGACTATTACTCCCAGATCCGCCTTTTCGGCGGGGTGCCGGTGCGGATTCCCGCCAGGGAAGAAAACCTGTTCAAGGTCGATCCTGCCGATATAAAACAGGCGATCACCCCAAAAACCAAAGCACTCATCCTCAACACCCCGTCAAACCCCACAGGTGCGGTGTTTGACAGGCAGATCTTAGAAGAGATCGCCGACCTGTGCAAGGAACACAATATCATTGTGATCTCGGACGAACCCTACGAACACATCCTGTTCGACGGCAACCAGCACATCTCCATCGGGGCGCTGCCCGGGATGAAGGATCTGACCGTCTCCATTTACACCCTGTCCAAGTCCTACGCCATGACCGGCTGGCGGGTGGGGTATGTGGCCGGCCATTCCGCCATCATCAGCGAGATGGAAAAACTGATGGAGCACATGGTCTCCGGAGTCACGGCCGTGGCCCAGCGGGCCGCCCTGGCCGCCATAGCCGGATCACAGCAATGTGTGGCAAAGATGGTGGACCGGTATGCCAAAAGAAGAGAACTGGTATACGAAGGGTTAAACGCGATCCCGGGGATTTCCTGCATCAAACCGGAATCCACCTTTTACGCCTTTCCCAATATCTCGTCCTTGGGGATGAGTTCCTGGGATTTTGCCAAGTATATGGCCAAAGAACACAAGGTGGCGGTGGTGCCCGGATCCATCTTCGGTGAAAACGGTGAAGGATACGTGCGCATCTCCTTTGCCACTTCGTCTGAAAATCTTGAAACCGCGCTGGAACGTCTCGCAAGAGGCGTGGCAGCCATATAAACGGTTAAACCGCCCCCCGGCCCGGTTATTCGGGCCGGGGGCGCTTGCGGAGGAATGATGGCCTTATTTTCCAGAACAGAGTTTCTAACGCGGATTGCCAATACCAAATCGGCCATGGCCCACAAGGGCATTGACATCCTTATGGTCTGCGACCCTGCCAATATGAACTACCTGACCGGTTATGACGGCTGGTCCTTTTACGTGCCCCAGGCGGTCCTGGTGATAGATGACCGGGAAGAGCCCATATGGATCGGCAGAAAAATGGATGCCAACGGAGCCCGTCATACAGCCTTTATAAAGGAAGATAATATCATTGGCTATCCAGAGGATTATATCCAGACCGATGTCAAACACCCGATGAACTTTATGGGTGACTTTATTAAGGAAAAGGGATGGGCCGGCAAATCTATCGGCGTTGAAACCGATGCCTATTACTACACGGCCCGAAGTGATGCCGAACTTAAAAAGAGCCTGGGACGGGATACCCTTCTCAACGGCAACCTCCTGGTCAACTGGGTAAGGATCGTCAAGTCCGATGCAGAGATCGCCATGATGAAACAGGCAGGCCTCATCGCCGAAAATGTCATGGCCACTGCCATAGATAAAATATCGGCAGGCACCCGGGAATGCGATGCCGTGGCCGCGGTTTACCAGGCCCAGGTTTCGGGTACCCAGGAATTTGGCGGAGATTACCCGTCAATCGTTCCCATGATGCCCACAGGGGAAAAGACAAGCGCCCCACATCTCACTTGGACAGACGAACCCTATGTCAGCGGCCAGGCCGTAAACCTGGAGTTAGCGGGCTGCCGGAACCGCTACCACTGCCCCATTGCCAGAACCGCTTTCATCGGCGGGACACCTCCGGAAAAGCTTCAGAATCTGGCGGATATCACCGTAGAGGGGCTCAACCTGACCCTCGATGCCATAAAGCCCGGCATGACAGGGGAAGATGTGGAACGGGTATGGCGGGAACATATTGCAAAGAAGGGGTTTGAGAAGGAATCGCGCATCGGGTACTCCATGGGACTGAACTATCCCCCGGACTGGGGTGAGCACACGGCCAGCCTGCGGCCCGGAGACAAGACCGAACTTGTACCCAATATGACCTTTCACATGATCCTGGGAATGTGGATGGACGATTTCGGGTTTGAATGCTCGGAATCCTTCAGGGTGACGCAGACAGGAGCGAAAACCTTTGCCAGTTTTGACAGGAAGCTGTTTGTCATTGATTGAAAAATAAACAAGGGGATTAAAAAAGGCCGTTATGGACCCTATTCAACAGCGTATCCACGAGTTAAAAAACGAGGTGATCGACCTGCGCCGGGATTTTCACATGCATCCGGAACTCGGGTTTGCCGAGTTTGAAACCGCCAAAAAGATAGAGCGCTATCTTAAGGATATCGGTTTTACCACCACCCGGATGGCCGGGACCGGTGTTGTGGCGGTTCTTGACAGTGGCAGACCGGGCCCCTGCCTGATGCTCCGTGCCGATATGGATGCCCTGCCTGTCACCGAAGCCAATGATATCCCCTATAAATCAAAGAATGACGGCGTGATGCATGCCTGCGGCCACGATGCCCATATGGCCATGCTGCTGGTGGCGGCAAAAGTCCTTTCGGAAAACCGGGATCTGCTCAAGGGACGTATCAAATTCGTTTTCCAGCCGGACGAGGAAATTGCCGGCGCCATAAAGATGGTGGAAAACCATGTACTGGAAGGGGTGGACGGCGTGATGGGGCTTCATATCTGGAGCCTGACCCCATCCGGACGGGTCTCCATCTCCCCGGGTGTGGTCATGGGAGGCCTGGATGTATTCAAGGTGAGGGTCATCGGCAAAGGAGGCCATACCGGCTATCCCCACGAAGCCGTTGATCCGGTGATTGCCGCAGCCAGCATCATCCAGTCGGTCCAGGCCATTCAAACCAGGGAAATGGATGCCCAGAAGCCCGTAATTATCATGTTCGGAAAACTTTCGGCCGGGAAAAAATCCAACATCATTCCCGAAGAGGTCTATCTGGAAGGGACCATCCGGTTTCTCCACGATGCAGATCCGGGAGACCCACAAAGTCCCACCAACCGGTTCATCCGCATCTGTGAATCGGTGTGCCAGGCACATCTTTGCACCTGCAAAATCGATATCGAACATGAGAACATCCCCCTGGTCAATGATCCCAGGATGACGGATTTTGCAAAGACGATTGCCACAGATGTATTCGGCAGCCCGGATGTCATTGACGCCGGCCGGTATATCGCAAGTGAGGATTTCAGTGAATACACCTCCCGCATTCCGGGGGTGTTCATATTCCTGGGCTGTGCCAACACGGATAAGCAAAGCGATATCCCCCTGCACAACCCTAAATTCAACATTGATGAAGACGTATTAACAAAAGGAGTAGAGCTGCATGTCAAAGGCGCTGTAAATTATACAAATAAGTAGCGCCCCACCCATAAACCATAAAACAGTAACCCAAACAAAAGGAGCTGGATAATGAAAACAAGTCTGTATTTAAAAACGGTTAAACTATTGGTTGCAAGTTTTCTGCTAATGATCGCCACAAACCTGCACGCCGAAGAATGGAAGTACGCCATGGGAGAGGGAGAGACTGATCCCCAGGGCATCTACGCAACCGCATTTAAAGATTTTATTGAAGAAAACTCAAGGCATACGATCAAGATCTACCCTGTGGGCAGCCTTGGAGAAGAGACAGACATGATGGAGCAGACCAAAGCCGGTATCCTTCAATTCTTGGGACAGTCCACAGGTTACATGGGCGGCACCATTCCCGAGATGGATCTTTTCACCCTGCCCTACGTAATGCCCACAGATACCAAGCAGCTGGACTATTTTTTCAAAAACTCAAAAGCCATCAACGAGATGCTCCCCCCGATTTTCAACGACCACGGGCTTGAGCTGCTCTCGATCTTTCCCGAAGGCGAGATGGCGGTGACCACTTTTGAGCCCTTTCACTCTCCCGCCGATCTTGCGGGTAAAAAAATGCGTGTCATGCCCGGATCCCCCATCCTGGTTGAAACCTATAAATCCTTTGGTGCCTCTCCCGTACCCATGACCTGGGGTGACCTGATCGGTGCTCTGAAAACCAACATGGTGGACGGCCAGGAAAATCCCACGGTTTGGATCGAAGCCTATGACCTGGACCATCTGACAAAAGTATTGACCTATACCGGCCACGGTCATTTCAACGCCTCTGCCTCTGCGAACAAAGCCTTTTTTGACGCGCTGAGCGAACGGGATAAAAAACTGGTCCGTGCGGCTGCCGACCATGCCCACCAGGTCATCCTTGAAGAAGCTGAAAAACTGGATGCCTATGGGATCGGCCGCATCGTCAGGACCAACCCGGATTATAAAATCGTCACCCTGACTGAAAAAGAACGCGCCCCCTTTAAAAAAGCGGCAACGGCTGTACAGGCATCCTTTGCCTCAAAGAGCGATTCCAACAAAAAACTGCTGGATCAGATGATGGCAGACCTGAAAGAGGCTGAAGCAAAGACCAAATAAATCCGTAACCGAACAGAACGGCAAGACAGATCTGACGGGTCTGTTTTGCCGTTCAGGAGAACCAATGGATGCCATAGAAAAACGCACTCCCCCGGAGGTCAGGTCCAATCCTTTGCTGAAAACCATTGATTTCATTGACACCCAGATCAGCAGGCTTGAAGGGGTCATGCTGGCCTTCGGGGTGATCGCCATGACCGTCAATACCATTGCCGCAGTAATCAGCCGGTTTATCTTTAACGATGCCATTACCTTCACCGATGAACTCAACGTGATATTCATTGTCCTGGTGACCTATGCGGGCTTAAGCTATGCCGCACGAAACGGTCGTCATATAAGGATGTCCGCCATTTATGACGCCATGCCCGAACAGGTGCGCAGAATTTTAATGGTGGTAATGACCTCCGTGACCTCGGCCTTTATGTTCTTTTTATCCTTTTATTCTATTACCTACATCGCAGAGGTATACGAGAGCGGCCGGATTCTGCCGGCCCTGGGCCTGCCGGTATTCTATATTTACCTGTGGGTGCCTGTGGGCTTTGTCATGACGGGGCTGCAGTACGGGTTTACGGCTGTAAAGAACTTAACACAATCTGATGTCTATCTGTCCACCAGTGTTAAAGACGGATATACCGACACCCAAATCGATATGTAAGGCACAATGAAACCATTAAAAACATTTTTCCTGTTATGTATTCTCAGCTGTCTTTGGACCATTCACTGGGCCGCCACTTTATTTGCTGCAGATGATGTCAGGCTGGTGATCGAAGAGACGGTCATTGAGCAAAAAACGCAGCTTTCCGTATACGGCTATGCAGAAGGGGTGGAGCCATGGCAGACTGTCCGCATCACCCTGGGTGATGAAAAGGGAAACACCATTGAAAAGGCCCCTAAAATCAATAAAATCGGTAATTGGGAAGTTGAGGCCGTGGATATCAGCGCCCTGGCCGACGGTAACATCACCATTGCGGCAACGGTCAATGATGACCGGGGAACCATCGTGGCGCAAACCTCTGCCCAGACAGTTCTGGACAGAAGTTTCAGTCTTATGGACTTTTTGAACAAACATTTTGCCCTGTCCATCTTTTTGTTGATGATCCTGTTGCTGCTGCTCGGCTTTCCCATGAAAATTCCCCTGATTGCCGGCGCCACCCTGGGGATTTACCTGCTGTACGAGGGGGACTTTTCCAAGACCCAGTTCATGATCCAGCAGATGATGGCCGGGATCCGGCCGGCAGCGCTTATCGCCGTTCCCATGTTTATCCTTTCCGCCGACATCATGACCCGGGGCAAGTCATCTGAAAAGCTGATCGACCTGGTCATGGCCTTTGTCCGGCATATCAAAGGAGGCCTTGCCGTCAGCACCGCAGGCGCCTGCACCATATTCGGGGCGGTTTCAGGCTCCACCCAGGCAACGGTTGTGGCAATCGGTTCCCCCCTGCGTCCCGAGCTTCTCAAGGGGGGATACAAGGACTCGTTTATCCTGGCCCTTATCGTCAACTCCAGCGACATTGCCTTTTTGATTCCCCCAAGTATCGGCATGATCATCTACGGCATCGTGGCCAAAACCTCCATACCGGAACTCTTTATTGCTGGCATCGGACCGGGTCTGCTGATCCTTTTTTTGTTTTCCATCTACAGCGTGATCTATGCCTATGCCAACAACATTCCCACCGAACCCAAGGCCTCGTGGAAGGAACGGGGAACGGCACTATACCATGCCCTGTGGCCCCTGGGATTCCCCGTTATCATTATCGGCGGGATCTTCGGCGGAATTTTCAGCCCGACGGAGGCCGCGGCGGTCAGCGTAGGATACGCCATCCTCCTTGAAGGGTTTATCTTCAAGACCATGAAGCTTTCCGACTTTTATGCCACAGCCTTGTCCACCGGACTTGTAACCGCAGTTGTCTTTATCCTGGTGGGTGCCGGAGCCGCCTTTGCCTGGGTGCTCTCCTATGCCCAGGTTCCCCAGCAAATCCTGGGGCTGATCGGCATAGAGGAAATGGGCCAGTACGGGGTTCTTTTTGTGATTTCTTTTGCCTTTTTCACCGGCTGCATGTTTGTGGATCCCATAGTGGTCATCCTGATCCTGGTCCCGATCTTTGCCCCTGTGGTAAATAATGTGGGGCTTGATCCGGTGCTGGTAGGTACGATTATCACCCTTCAGGTGGCCATCGGTTCTGCAACACCGCCTTTTGGCTGCGACATTTTTACGGCCATCGCCATATTTAAACGGCCCTACTTTGAAGTGATCAAGGGAACGCCGCCTTTTATTTTCATTCTTTTAAGCGTGGCCGTGGCCATGATTTTCTTTCCGGAGATCGCGCTGTATCTAAGGGATGTGGCGTTCAGGTAAAATAAAAAAGTACATAAATTTCGAGATTATACACCATGACGGATATCACACTGAAAGAGGTGTTCAAGGCCAGAAAAAGGATTGCGCCCATTGTCCGTACAACGCCCTTGATACAGGCACCGCAGCTTTCTGAACAGCAGGGCCGGCCGGTTCATCTGAAGCTGGAAAATCTTCAGGAGACCGGCTCCTTCAAGCTGAGGGGGGCGGCCAATGCCCTGCTGGGCTTAAGTGACGATGAAAAGGCAAGGGGGGTGCTGGCCTTTTCCACCGGGAACCACGGCCGGGCCGTGGCCTGGGTGGCACGGGAACTGAACATTTCCTGCACCATCTGCCTGTCCGAACGGGTACCGGCCTACCGGGTGGCTGCCATGGAAGCCTTCGGGGCCCGGGTGGTCCAAAAAGGGGCCAGCCAGGATGACGCCTATAATGTGGCCCTGGCACTTGAAAGGGACAAGGGCCTGACCATGGTAAAGCCATTTGATGATCCCAATGTCATTGCAGGCCAGGGCACCATCGGCCTGGAAATCCTTGAAGCTGTGCCTGAGGTGGATACCCTGGTGGTGCCAGTCTCCGGCGGCGGCCTTGCGGCCGGGGTTGCCCGGGTTCTCAAGGCCGCGGACCCTGCGATCCAGGTCATCGGGGTTTCCATGGAGGTGGCCCCGGCCATGTATCACTCCCTGAAATCCGGGAAACCTGTGGAGGTAACGGAAAAGGACAGTATAGCCGATGCCCTTTTAGGCGGGATCGGCCTGGACAATGCCTATACCTATCCCATGGTGGAAAGATACCTGGACCGCATCGACCTGGTGTCAGAAGCACAGATTGAAAAGGGGATGATCTTTGCCCACGACCACTTAGGCATCCTCATTGAGGGGGCGGCAGCCGTCACCCTGGCCTGGCTGCTCACCCACCGGTGCCCGGGCAAATCCGTTGTGGGCATTCTTTCCGGCGGTAACGTGGATACAGGCCTGCTGTTTGATATCCTGGCCCGCCATAACAAACCCAATCCATAAAGAATAAGGATTCAAAAGGCATGCTTTTCACCCCGGAAGAATACCGGCAGCGCATGGAAAAAACCCGGTCTGCCATGGCGGAAAAGGGGCTGGATCTTTTGATCATCACCGATCCTGCCAATATGAACTATCTGACCGGGTATGACGGATGGTCATTTTATGTCCACCAGGGAGTGATCATATTCCAGGACCGGGACCAGCCCCTCTGGTTCGGCCGCCAACAGGACAGCAACGGTGCCAGGATCACCACCTGGCTGGACGACGATCACATCCTGGGATATGAAGACCATTATGTCCAGTCCCGGACCGTGCACCCCTATGATGTGGTCGCAGACCTGATCCGGTCAAAAGGATACCAGCGCAGCCATATCGGTGTGGAAAAGGACAACTATTACTTTACGGCCCGGTGTCTTGAACATCTGGCCGCAGGCCTTCCGGAGGCACGTATCCTGGACGGGGAGCTGATCGTCAACTGGGTCCGGTGCATCAAGTCCCAAGCCGAACTTACCTATATGAAAATGGCGGGAAAAATTCTGGAATCGGTGATGGACACAGCGGTACGCCTCATTGAACCGGGGGTAAGAGAGGGGGATGTGGCCGCCCAGGTCTACCGTGCCATGATCAGCGGCACAGCCGAATTCACAGGGGATTACTCCGCCATCATCCCCATCATGCCGTCGGGTAGGCGAACCACCACGGCCCACCTTTCCTGGACCGACCGCAGGTATAAAAAGGATGAAATCGTCCTGCTGGAGCTTTCCGGCTGCAAACACCGCTACCATGCCCCGCTTTCCAGAACCGTGATCACAGGCAAACCGGACCCTGTACTCGAAGAGATATCCAAAACCGTCATCCACGGCCTGAATACGGTGGTGGATGCCATCCGGCCGGGGATTCAAGCCCGGGACATCGAGGCCCTGTGGCGCAAATCCATATCCGGCTCCCGGGTGGTTAAAGAATCACGTATCGGCTATGCCTTCGGACTGAACTATCCCCCGGACTGGGGAGAGCATACCATCAGTCTCAGACCGGGGGACACCACGGTGCTTGAACCCGGAATGACCATCCATGTCATGCCCGGCATCTGGACCGACACCCTGGGGTTTGAATGCAGCGAGGCCATCTATGTGACCGACACCGGGTGCCAGACCTTTGCCCGGGTGCCCAGGCAATTGTTCATCAAATAGAGGGCAGATGAAATACATCCGCAAAAACAGACAGGTCTCATACGGTGAAGCGATCGGCATCCTTTTGCTGGACTCCCCTGTTCCCTTTATCCCGGGGGATGTTGCCAATGCCACATCCTATGGGTTTCCGGTGAGGTTTAAACGGGTCAAAGGCTTTTCCGTTGAAAAGGCATTGGGACGGGATCCTGACATCTATCCCGCCCTTTTGGAAGCGGCAAAGGCACTTCAGGCCAACGGTGTCAGGGCCGTGACCGGAGACTGCGGGTTCATGGCGCTTCACCAGAAAAAACTGACACACGATCTTGATATTCCCGTCTGCCTGTCCAGTCTTTTCCAGCTCCCGTTTATCCGGCAGATGATGCCTGCGGCCACTGCCGCTATCGGCATTATCACTGCCGACAGCCGCAGCCTGACCCCGGATTTCCTGGAGCGCATAGGAATCCCCTATGGCCCGGACCTGTTGTTTGCAGGCCTTGAAACCTGCCCGGAATTCTTCTCCGCCGTGATCCAGGAAAAGGGCAGCCTGGACGATGATTTAATCCGGCAGGAGGTGGGCCGGGCAGCACTTGCCCTTGCAAGGCCGGAAAACCGGCTCGGCGCCATCCTGCTGGAATGCAGCGTATTGCCGCCCTATGCCGCCCATGTCAATAAACTGACGAATCTTCCCGTATTCGATTACATCACCATGATCAACTACATGTTTTCCGCCGTGGTCCCCCGGACCTATGACGGTTTTATGTAAGGAGGCTTCATGAGCGTTTTAATTCTGACGGAAAAAGAACTTAAAAACATTGTCAAAATCGATATCCCTGCCATTGATGCCATTGAACAGGCCTTTGCCTGGTTGTCACAGGGCAAGGTGTCCATGCCCCCCATCATGCATATTGAAGTCCCCGAGTACGAGGGTGATGTGGATATCAAAAGCGCATACGTAAAAGGGCTGGAGCGGTTTGCCGTCAAAATCGGGGCCGGCTTTTTCAACAATGCGGCGTTGGGCCTGCCCTCCTCTCCTGCCATGATGGTGGTCATCAGTGCAAAAACCGGGATGGCCGAAGCCGTCCTTCTGGACAACGCCTATCTTACCGATGTGAGAACGGCAGCCGCAGGGGCTGTGGCAGCCAGGCACCTTGCCCCTGAAACCGTTTCCTGCGCGGGAGTGGTGGGTGCGGGTGCCCAAGGCCGGTACCAGCTTATGGCGTTAGCCCAGGTCAGACCCTTTGACCGCGCACTGGTGTATGACCGGGATGATGACCTGGCGGCCCGGTATGCCCTTACAATGACCGAAAAATTAGGCCGGCCGGTGGAAGTGGCGGCAGATGTCAACGATCTTGTGGCCCGGAGCCAGAGTGTTGTCACCTGCACCCCGTCAAAAATCCCCTATGTGGATCCAGACGCCCTGCATCCGGGGCTGCACATCACAGCCATGGGCGCAGACCTGCCGGAAAAGCAGGAACTGATGCCAAAGGTATTTGAACGGTCAGATATCATCGCCTGTGATGTCAGATCCCAGAGTTTTTCCGCAGGGGAGCTTTACAATGCCATCAAGGCCGGGGTGGATATTACGGCCTCTCAGGTGGCTGAGCTTGGGGAAATCATCACCGGAAAGGCTCAGGGCAGACAAGATCAGGAGCAGATCACGGTGTGCGATCTGTCCGGCACCGGTGTTCAGGATACAGCCATTGCCGCCTTTGCCCTGTCCAGGGCCGCAGGCAAAGATATGGGAACTGCCATCCGGACAGATTAACCGGGAAATGGTGAGAAGATTCACAGAGTCATCCGTTAAGCATCTGCGATATCCCTTTGATTTCGGATCGGCCACAGAATCCTGCCGCTGCTAAAAGGCCATATCAATAGCCACTGCTGAAGTCTTTCCAACTGTTGAAGGTCCGGTTTGAAGAACATTTGATCTTAGGCGCGGTACTGTATTTATCGTGATGGGGCAGCCGGACAAAGAAACTGCCCCGGACGCTGTTATTGCCGGTATCCAGTTCGTTACCGGAATACAGCACCTGGGCGGAGACGGTTTTAGTGCCGGCCCTGCCCCAGCGATGCCGCCGCTTAACTGCGTAAGAGTTGCCCTGCTCCAGAGGCGGGATATCGTAGATCTTGGTCCCCTTTCCCTCCACATGGAACCTGAGCCGCACCTTTCTGGGGGGACCGGTGTCAGAAGTTCCCTGGTTGATGACCACTGCCCGGATTTCCCGTTTCCGGCCCACCGGCGGCCGTTTCCCGTTGTCGATACAGACCACGAGATCCGGCAGGGGATGCACCCCGAACACCCAGCTTGCCGTGTTGTTGGAATCATCCAGTTCCGGCACTGCCCCTGCGGGGTCCAGGGTGACGAGACAGGTATAGTTCCCGGGTTCGGGAACGCTGAACTGCTGGACAAAGGTAATGCCCTGATTGCGCGGCAGCGTCACATCCATTTCCTTTTGAAAAGTTTTGGGCGGAAGGCCGCCGGGACGGTTCACCCGCAACCCCACCACCGGCTTTTCCACAGGCACGTTCCCATAGTTCATGATATTGGCCTTAAAGGTCACGGTCTGCCTTTGCCCCGGATTTTGGGGACTCACGGTAATCACCCCCACCTTAAGATCCGGCCTGTCGCAGTCCGTCATCGTGATAAGCCCGGACTCCCCGGTGACAATATCCGGATATTCAGGCGTCGGGGACACCCGGACCCGAATGAAGTATTCCCCGCTATACCCCCCGCCGCTCCACAGAAACTGCCCCGTATTGGGGGCGGAAGGGTGTATGGTCTGCCTGACGGCGACGCCACCGGGATACATCAGGGAAATTCGGACCCGATCCCCCATGTCCCCCGACGTCTGCCACCGGATCATCTGCTGCCAGAACAGACAGATCTCCTCCCCGCCCGACGGCTGCGTCACCGTCAGGGTTGCAGAATGCGCAGCCTCAGCCTGGATTAAAAAAAAGCTATGCGGTATTTCAATGGTTGGAATTGGAAGTGACGATTATATGCTATGAAACGAAATCTTCGACAGGGACCTCCATCGAAACATTATCCTGAATGTTATCATGTTGAGTTCACCGGCACCACCAACAGCTTTTTTTGGTAAGCGGATACATACCGTTCGCAACGTCCGGTGGAACGCCTTATACCCGTCGTTGCTTTAACTGCTCTGTTGTTCTATTGGGATTTTTTCTGCAATCCAAAACCGCATGACTTTTGATCATATTGCCTCTGAAGGTGTAGTACACCGCAAAAGGAAAAGTCCTTGATAATAAACGAAAGTATCCATCCACTTGAATATGCCCGCCAGCGTAAAGCATTAGTGAGTCTATGTCTGAGAACAGGCTATCAAGAAAATATGTTCCCAACCCAGAGCTTTGCCGTTCATAGAATTAAGCGCCTTCTCGTAAATCAGCTTGAGCTTCATCAAGGATCTGTATTTTCATTTGAACTCTGATCTTAATTCAGATTTCACAGATTCAAAATCCTTAAAATGAGCGTCACCTTCTTTTATGCGTTCGGCTCGTGCAGACAAAACTTCTTTATGCCACTCTGGGGCCGGAATATCATCCGAATTGCGAAGAAGATCGTCCCAAATCTGATTTATCACAACAAGTTTCTCGGTGGTGGTCATCTTATCTAATGGTAATTTTTTTTGCATTACACCCTCTCTTTCTTGGACCAAATTCATCGTACATTTTTTTTGAAGGATAGGCAATGTTAAGGATATCCTCAAGGGCATAACGTTTCATAATCGCCGGCTTGCCTGTGTATGTTTTATTTGTTGAATATTTAACTCATACAGCAAATGAAAGAAGCTAAAGCGTTTCAGCCAGATGTGCCACAGCTTTATAGGCACTGACAATGGATATCCCGGCACCGGATTTTTCCCGCTTCCAGTCCTGATGGGCCAGTACGGAGCCTGCGGCGTAAAGACCTTCGGCAAAAGGCTTTTTATCACGGCCAAGGGGCCTGAAGACGACATCGGTTTCCAGACCGGCACGGTTCACGGCATGGCCTTTTTTATTGAAAAAATCCCTGTCAAACCACTGGGATCTGTGTCCGGTCTGTACCACGGGCAGGTCAAAAAGCATCTCCCTGATGGCACCGGTATCGTTAACACCCAGGCCCTTGCCCAGGAAGCGGCCGGTGGCCAGGATCATCCGCTCTGCATTTACTTCAAAATTTTGAAAGCCTTCCGTGACCTCAAAACAAAATCCGCCGTTCTTTCCGGTTTGAATGTCTTTCACTGACACGGGAAAGTGACGAACGGAAGTGTTCCCAAGATGGCCGATATAGGCTTCCTTGGTCCGCAGGCCGGTGACGGACGGCGCCAGGGTGGGGATTTCAAAAACGGTGGTGCCCAATGCTTTTTCCATTTTTGTCCGCAGTTCCTCAAACCGGTAAATGCCGAGGATGGCGGGCAGGCCGATGGCGTCGTAGCCGGCCACATGGGGGCGAAGCACTTTGATGAAGCGTTTGAGGACGTCCGGGGCTTCCAGGTCCCAGGTGAGGCGTTCGCACATGAGGTCACCGGATTTTTCACGGCCCGGGAACTCCACGGTGATGCTGCCCATGCAGGGATGGGCGGCCTTGAGGTTCTGGGCCATCTGCCGGGCGCCGAAGCCCTTGAGACCCCGGATATCCACGATGAGGATACGTTTCTTTTCTGCCAGGGCCCGGGTGCCGGCATACATGGCGGACGGGACGCACCAGGAGGATTTCAGGGTGCCGGCAGGGGTGACAATCTTTTGATTGCTTTGGGGGGTGCAGTGGTATCGGATGCCGGCGGCGTTCATGAAGGCGGTGAATTCTTCAAAGCCCTGGACGATCTCATCCCGGGAAACCTTGGCGTAGGGGTGACAGGGCTGTTCTGCCGTCAGGACGTCGATGCCTTCAAAGGGATTGTCAAAGGAGCGCAGGGTCTCACCGGGGATGGTGGAAAAAAGGTCGAGGCAGCCGGAGGAAAAGCTGATTTCCGAGGGTTTGCCCACCTGGACCACGGAAAGGCCGCGGTTGGCGGCAAAGATGGCGGCGGCCATGCCGGCCATGCCGGAGCCGATGACGGCCACCTGGCAGTTGAGTGTGTTTCCGGTCTGGGTGACGGCAGCGTTCATCAATCTTCCTCCATTCCAAAAAGGGCGCACAGGAAACTTTCCTGGAGTTCCACCCGCATGAGTTCGCGGTCCCGGACCAGGGGCCTAAAGCCTTTCCACCGCCCGTTGACAAAATCCCGGACCTGATCCATGCCCTGGTCGTCGATGAGTTCTCCCTTGCGGTAAAGGTAGGCGGCCAGGCGGAAGGAGCAGAAGGTGCCCTGGCATGGGCCTTTGCCGATGCGGCTGCGTCGGCCGATCTCTTCTAAGGTAGGCTGCGCCCCTTCATCTTTTAATGACCGGACGATCTCGTCTACCATATATTCGGAGACCATCTCACACTCGCAGATCAGGGTGTCCCGGCGTTCGGGATTTGACATCCATACCCGGGGGGATTTGCCCGGTTCGGTCCATTCCCCTTTGGCACTGGCCGGCAGGTGTTCTTTATCCGTGAGGCAGGGCTTGGTATTTCCCATCCGCTTTGCCACGATGTCGGCAGCCTTTTGGGCCATCAGACGGAAGGTTGTCAGCTTGCCGCCGGTGATGGTGACAAGGTTTTCAATATTATCTTCCGAATGGGTCTTTAACGTGTAGTTCCGGCTGATGCTCCGGCCGCCGGAACCCGAGGTGCCAGCCAGATCCCGTACTAGGGGCCGAACACCGGCGTAAGCACGGATGTATCGGGCGCGGGCCAATTCCGGCACCATATCCGCTCCTTCCCGGATGATGGCGTCCACTTCAGCCGTGGTGGGGCGGATGTCGTCCAGGTTGTCGATTTCCAGAGAGGTGGTGCCGATGATGGAGACCGTGCCCCCAGGGACCAGAATGTCAGCATCGGAGGCCGGCCGCAGACGGTTGATCACCCGTTCGTTTATCCGGGTCTGGGTGATGAGCAGCGACCCTTTGGAGTAGCTCATGGAGATGTTGGCACCGGCCATGGTTGCCACGGAATTGGCCCAGGCCCCTGTGGCATTCACAAACTGGCCGGCGGAAATGGTGAAGGGTTTCCCGGTTCGCCGGTGTTCCACCCGGGCGGCCAGGATTTTCCCGTTGTCCGTATCAAACCCTGTGAGTCTGACATTTCTTAATACGGTGGCACCGTTGGCCATGGCGTCGGCCGCGTTGTCCAGCGAGAGCATAAAGGGATCAATCACGGCATCCTGAACGGCAAAGGCCGCTTTCAGGTCTTTGGCCAGGCAGGGCTCTATCTGCCGGGCGGCTTCCGGGGTCAGGTCCGCCACTGGGATACCGAATTTACGGCAGAGTTCGGGGAACCTTGCCACATAATCGTCATCATCCTTTTCAACGGCCACGAACAGGCCGCCGGTATCTTCGATGCAGTGGGGGGCAAGGCGCTTGAGTAACTGGTTTTCCCGGTGGCATTCAGCCGCGGCCTCCCCGTCTTTGAAGACATATCTGGCACCGGAGTGCAGCAGCCCGTGGTTGGCACCGGAAGCACCTGAGTTGATATCCTTTTGATCGATAAGGATACAATCGATCCCACGGAGGGCCAGATCCCTGGCCACCCCGGTACCGGTTGCCCCCCCGCCTATGACTAACACCTGTGTCTCCACGCGGAAACCCCTTTGTTTAAGCTTTATTCCAACCGGAATCTTCCGGATTCACTTCGAAACAAAACGTCCATTTCTGAACTATTGGATGAACGTTTTATTTCGTTTTTTTATCATACTTCTGCACTAAAAAGAATGTTTGTGTTCTTTTCTAATCTTTTTTTGTATTAATTTCAACTTTTTATTATCTTTTTTTAACTTTTTTTTCTTGACTTCATAACGGAACTCTAATAACAGATAACATAACTTTAATAGTAGCAATCGCTAAGATTGAAGTACGTATGATGATGGGAAAATCAGTTCGTTTGTAATTGTTTTTCGTCTTTCAGCGGAATACGTTCCGTTTTTTGCGGAAGCGGTTTCGCCGGATTGCGTCAAACGGACGGGCACAATTGTTTGCAGGAGGCAATCAAAGAATGGGGCTTACCCTAGAGCGTATTAATAAAGTGGTGGAGGGTGAACATCACCTGGCCGATATCAGCCTTGATCTAAAGGCAGGTTCGCGTCACGTGATCCTCGGCAGAACCCTCGCCGGAAAAACCTCGTTGCTGAGAATCATGGCAGGATTGGACAGGCCCACGTCCGGCAGACTCCGGGTTGACGGCCAGGACGTCACCGGCGTTTCGGTCCGCAAAAGATCCGTTGCCATGGTCTATCAGCAGTTTATCAACTACCCTTCCTTTACCGTTTACAACAATATCGCATCCCCATTGAAAGTCAGTGGCGTGCCTGCGGACGAGATCAAGGAAAGGGTCATGGACACCGCCAGGGTGCTGCATCTGGAACCCATGCTGGACCGTCTGCCGTCGGAGCTTTCCGGCGGGCAGCAGCAGCGGGTGGCCATTGCCAGAGCCCTGATGAAGGACACCGATCTTCTGCTGCTGGACGAGCCCCTGGTGAACCTGGACTATAAGCTTCGAGAAGAGCTTTTGGAAGAACTTCAGGCCATATTTGACCAGCGTAAATCCGTGGTCGTCTACACCACCACCGAGCCTTCCGAAGCCCTGAAGCTGGGGGGCAATATCGTTGTGATGGACGAAGGAAAGGTACTTCAGACCGGCGAGACCTCCAACGTCTACCGGAACCCTGCCACCGTCAAAACCGCAGAACTTTTTTCCGACCCGCCCATCAACTTTTTCAACGGGCGTATTGAAGCGGACAAGGTCGTCATCGGCCAGGACCTGAGCTTTTCCACCCAGGCCCCCTTCAACACCCTTGAAACCGGCAGCTACCAGTTCGGAATCCGTCCCAACCACCTTTTCCTCAATCCCCAGGCGGATGATGATGTGCAGATCCGCTCCAAGGTGGAGATCTCGGAGATCAACGGTTCGGAAACCTTTATTCATTTCAAGTTTGACGGCTGCCAGACCGTTCTCCACGAGGTGGGGATCGACACCCGGAAAAGCGGTTCCGATATTACGGCCTACGTCAATCCGAAATATTTTTTTGTATATTCCCAGGACGGAAACCTGCTGGTCTCACCGGACGGACAGGCGTCCCCGGCTGGCCAAGGGGAGGTTTAAGGAGAGATAAATGGCTCAAATTTTTTTAGATGAAATTGCCCATTCCTACCTGCCGGAGACCCAAAAAGAAGATGAATACGCCCTCAAGCGCATTCACAACATCTGGGAAGACGGCGGTGCCTACGCCCTTTTAGGGCCGTCGGGCTGCGGCAAAACCACCCTGCTCAACATTATTTCAGGGCTGCTGGTCCCAAGCTCCGGCCGGGTACGTTTTGACGACACCGACGTCACCGACCTGCCCCCGGAAAAACGGAACATCGCCCAGGTCTTCCAGTTTCCCGTTCTCTACGACACCATGACCGTGTTCAACAACCTGGCCTTTCCCCTGCGCAACCGCGGATTCGATAAGGATTATATTGACCGCAGGGTGCGGGAGGTGGCGCAGATACTCGAACTCGAACCCTTTCTCAACAAGAAGGCGGCAGGGTTAGGCGCCGATGCCAAGCAAAAAATCTCCCTGGGCCGCGGCCTGGTAAGGGAAGATGTGGCCGCCATCCTCTTTGACGAGCCGCTGACGGTCATCGACCCCCAGCTCAAGTGGCAGTTGCGCTGCAAGCTCAAAGAGATCCATGAGAAACTGAAACTCACCCTCATTTACGTGACCCACGACCAGGTGGAGGCCCTGACCTTTGCCGACAAGATCGTTGTCATGTACGAAGGCTGGATCGTACAGATCGGCACCCCCCAGGAATTGTTCGAATATCCCAACCACAAGTTCGTGGGGTATTTCATCGGGTCCCCGGGCATGAACTTTATCCCCTGCAGCATGGAAGACGGAAAAGTAAAAATCGGCAACAGCCTGATCCCTGTGGACGAAACCACCGCGCGCCTGGCCAATGCAGCCGAAGGAAAGCTGGAATTAGGTATCCGGCCGCTCTATCTTAACATCTCCGACACACCGGTGGACGGGGCATTTGAGGCAAGGGTCAAGGGCGTTGAAGACCAGGGCAGCCACAGGATCGTCACCGTGGACTTTGAGGGGCACCCCCTCAAGGCCCGGATCGCTGAAAACGATACCGTGCCCCAAGGCAAGGCCTACCTCACCTTCCCCATAGAATGGATCCGCCTCTTTGCCGACGAACATTTAATCAAAGAGAATAAGGAGAACTAGCATCCATGAAAAAATGGCAAGATAATAAAGGATGGCTGTTCATCCTCCCGGTTTTTCTCATCGTTGCCTTCTCCGCCATCGTGCCCCTGATGACGGTGGTCAACTACTCCATCCAGGATATTTTCGGTCCGGGAGAACGGGTATTTGTGGGAACGGAATGGTTCAGGGAAGTGCTCACCGACCAACGCCTCCACGAGGCGCTCTGGCGCCAGTTGCTCTTTTCCGGCCTGGTGCTGCTCATTGAAATGCCATTAGGAATCGCCATTGCATTGCTCATGCCCAGTAAAAAAGGCTTTGGCGCATCAGTCGTCCTGGTGACCCTGGCCCTGCCCCTGCTGATTCCATGGAACGTGATCGGCACCATCTGGATCATCTTCACCCGCCCGGATATCGGACTGATGGGGGCGACCATCAACGCCTTAGGGCTGACCTTCGACCATACGGCCTCGGGACTGCATGCCTGGATCACCCTGATGCTCATGGAAGTCTGGCACTGGACCCCGCTGGTGGCACTGCTGGCCTATGCCGGCCTGCAGTCCATCCCGCCGGCCTATTACCAGGCGGCCAAGATTGACGGCGCATCCGCCTGGTCCATCTTCCGCTACATCCAGCTTCCCAAGATGAAAGGGGTGCTCACCATCGCCTTGCTGCTCCGGTTCATGGACTCCTTCCTGATTTACGCGGAACCCTTTGTCCTCACCGGCGGCGGCCCCGGCAACACCACCACCTTTTTGTCCATCTACCTGGTCAAAATCGCTGTGGGACAGTTTGATTTAGGGCCTGCAGGTGCCTTTTCCATCATTTACTTTCTCATCGTTCTGCTGTTCTGCTACCTGTTCTACCAGGTACTGCAGAGTGCCGAGGAAGGAGAGCAATCATGAAAAAAAGATATATCGTTCTGACAATTTACCTGGTCATCATCATGCTGCCCATCTACTGGATGCTCAACATGTCTCTTCGGACCAATGCGGATATCATGGCCAAGCTGGCGTTCTTTCCCACGGACATCACCTTTTCCAATTACATGAAAATCTTTACGGACCCGTCCTGGTACTCAGGTTACATCAACTCCATCATTTATGTGGTGCTGAACACGGTGATCTGCCTTGTAACGGCCCTGCCCGCCGCATATGCCTTTTCCCGGTATAACTTCATCGGTGACAAGCATGTCTTTTTCTGGCTGCTCACCAACAGGATGTCTCCGGCCGCCGTATTCCTGCTGCCCTTCTTCCAGCTTTACTCTACCTTCGGCCTGATTGACACCCATATTGCCGTGGCCCTGGCCCACTGCCTGTTCAACATCCCGCTGACCGTATGGATACTGGAAGGGTTTATCTCCGGGGTGCCCATAGAAATAGATGAGATGGCCTTCATCGACGGATACAAGTTCCCCAGGTTCTTCTTCTTTGTATTCGTCCCCCTGATCCGGTCCGGTATCGGCGTTGCCGCCTTCTTCTGCTTCATGTTCTCATGGGTGGAACTGCTCTTTGCCCGGACCCTGACCACCACGGCTGCCAAGCCCATTGCCGCCACCATGACCCGGACGGTATCGGCTTCCGGCCTGGACTGGGGGCTGCTCGCCGCCGCCGGCATCCTGACCATCGTGCCCGGCGCCCTGGTGATCTATTTTGTCCGTAACTACCTTGCCAAGGGCTTTGCCCTGGGCCGCGTATAACTTAGAAGGAGGAAAGTGAAATGAATCTTGAATGGATGGCATGGACAGTTCCTGCTGCCTGCTTTTTTTCCTTCATCGTCCTGATGCTCATCGGGATGACCATCTGGGAAATCAAATCCCCTACCGTGAAACGAAAAGGCTTTCTCCCCATCGCCACAACCCGTGGAGACCGCCTTTTTATCGGCCTGCTCAGCACCGCCTATATCCATCTGGCATGGATCGGGCTCACTGAGCTTGCCATCTGGTTTGCCCTTGGCATATCTCTTGTCTGGATCTTTGTGGTGATGCGCTGGGGCTAGCTATTTGTTGTTTTGCCCGGAAGAAGGTTTTTCACTCAGGGCCTTCAAATCTTCTTCCGGGTTGCTCTTCTTATCAAACCGCACAAGAAGGCCTTAGGGAGGATCGTAGATGAAAAAACTTTTAACAGCAGCTTTGGGGCTGTGCCTGATGGCCGCACCGGCCTTCGCAGGCATGGACGCCGCCAAGAAATGGGTTGACGGGGAATTCCAACCGTCCACCCTTTCCAAGGCAGATCAGCTCAAAGAAATGGAATGGTTCATGAAAGCTGCCGAACCGTTCAAAGGCATGGAAATCAAAGTGGTTTCCGAAACCATCCCCACCCATGAGTATGAATCCAAAGTCCTGACCAAGGCCTTCGAGGAAATCACCGGCATCAAGGTGACCCACGACCTGATCCAGGAAGGTGACGTCATTGAAAAACTCCAGGTGCAGATGCAGTCCGGTAAAAACGTGTTTGACGCCTATGTCAACGACTCCGACCTCATCGGTACCCATTTCCGTTACGGCCACGCCGTCAACCTCACCGACTGGATGGCCGGCGAAGGCAAAGACGTGACCCTGCCGACCCTGGACATTGACGACTTCATGGGCAAATCCTTTACCACCGGTCCTGACGGAAAACTCTACCAGCTCCCGGACCAGCAGTTTGCCAACCTCTACTGGTTCAGATACGACTGGTTCCAAAGAGATGACTTCAAGAAAAAGTTCAAAGAACTTTACGGCTATGAGCTTGGCGTTCCCGTAAACTGGTCCGCCTATGAAGACATTGCCGATTTCTTCGGCAACCATGTCAAGGAAATTGATGGCAAAGCCGTATACGGCCACATGGATTACGGTAAAAAAGCACCGGATCTTGGCTGGCGGTTCACCGATGCCTGGCTCTCCATGGCCGGTTGCGGCGACAAGGGTCTTCCCAACGGCAAGCCCGTTGACGAATGGGGTATCCGTGTAAATGAAAAAAACCAGCCCGTGGGTTCTTCTGTTGAACGTGGCGGCGCCACCAACTCTCCGGCAGCCAAATATGCCCTGAGAAAGTACATGGAATGGCTGAGAAAGTATGCCCCTCCGGGCGCCCTTGGCATGGACTTCTACCAGAGCCTTCCCGCACTTGCCAAAGGCAATGTGGCACAGCAGATCTTCTGGTACACCGCCTTCACCGCCGATATGGTTAAAGAAGGCACCCCGGTTGTCAACGACGACGGCACCCCCAAATGGCGCATGGCCCCCTCTCCCCACGGTCCTTACTGGGAAGAAGGCATGAAGCTGGGTTACCAGGACTGCGGTTCCTGGACCATGCTGAAGTCCACCCCGGTTGACAGACGCAAGGCTGCCTGGCTCTATGCCCAGTTCTGCGTTGCCAAAACCGTATCTTTGAAGAAAACCCACGTGGGCCTGACCCCGATCCGCGACAGCGACATCCGTCACCAGTCTTTCACCGACCGTGCTCCCAAACTGGGCGGCCTGGTGGAATTCTACAGAAGTCCTGCCCGCGTACAGTGGACCCCCACCGGCACCAACGTGCCTGATTACCCGAAACTGGCCCAGCTCTGGTGGCAGAACATCGGTGAAGCCGTTTCCGGTGAGGTAACGGTTTCCCGTGCCATGGACAACCTGGCCAAAGAACAGGACAAGATCCTGGCCCGTATCGAACGTGCCGGCATCCAGGGCGACAAAGGCCCGAAACTGAACAAGAAGGTTGATCCCGAAGACTGGCTGAAAAAGCCCGGATCTCCCAAGGCCAAACTGGCCAATGAAAAACCCCAGGGTATGACCGTGGATTATGACGAGCTGATCAAGAAGTGGCAGCAGTAATTCCCTGGCGTTTTTTCAAAACTTAGGATAAAGGCAAAGGGGTATTTCCGATAGGGGAATACCCCTTTGTTGATTTTTATTTCCCTGATAATTTTAAGGAGCGCCCGATGTTAGATCGTTTCAAACGCAGCCTGAAGTTTAAGTTATTATCCGTTCTCGCTCTTATTCTTGCGCTCTCTTTTACCATCATCTCCCTGTCCATCTTCAGCGTCCAGACCTCCATTCTTTCCACCATGGCAAGGCAGGTGAATGACCGGCTTGCCCAGACCGCATCCCAAGCCGGGGAAAAATTCTTGGCACTGGAAACATCCACTGCCGATTCCCTGAACAGCATGACGGAAAACGCCGTGGCCAACCTGTCCACAAAAACCGCAGCCGCCCTCTCACGGGAAGAAGACACCATCAAATCAGGCCTGGAAGGCATGGTGAAGGCCAATGCCGAGGTCATGAGCGGACTGCTCAAAAAAATAACCCTCAACTTCATCGTTGAAAAGAACTACACCGAACTGAGAAAATACAGCCGTCTGGCCTCGGGGTCGGACGAAGTGATCTACGTGATGTATCTGGAGGCCGACGGCACCCCCATGCCCGGCTACCTGGATGACGTGGATGACCGCATTTTTGAATATATGGAAAAACGCCCCACTGAGGATGAATTCCAGGTGGTGCTGGAAGAGTCCAGAAAAGACAGCCGGGTCCTGGTCCATGAACAAAAAATTGAGTACTTTGGCGAGGCCCAGGGCAGCATTGTGGTCTGCCTGGCCAAGGACAGGGTCAACAACCAGCTCAAGGCACTGACGGAACGCTTTATTGCCGTTAGGACGGCCAACAGCGAAGAGATTACCAATACACTGGGCACGGAATCCGGAAAGGTGCTTGCCGCCATTCAGAACGGCCTTAAGACCGTGGTTGCGGAAAACAGATCCGCCATTGACGACACCGCGGATCTGCTCAAGTCCTCCAGATCCGAAGCCGCCAGAAAAACCGCCCGCCTCATACTTTTCACGGGTCTGGCCTGCTGTGCCGGCACCCTCATATTGATCGGCTTTTTTCTCTCCCGCATGTTTATCAAACCCGTCACCCGGATCTCCGAAGGCCTGAAAGACATTGCCCAGGGTGAAGGGGACCTTACCAAACGCCTTGAGGTGACAAGTGCGGATGAGGTCGGGGAGCTGGGCACCTGGTTCAATACCTTTATCACCCGGATCCACGATATCATCACCGATCTTGCCGGCAGTGCCGCACGCCTGGACCGGAGTTCTAAAATCCTGACCGGCCTTTCCGGAGAGATGACAGAAGCGGCCGGAAATGCCAACCTAAAAACCGTAAGGGTCGGTGAAAAGGCATCCGCCATTGCCGACTCCATGAACACCGTGGCAGGCACCATGGAAGACTCCGCTGCCAACATCACCATGGTGGCGGCTTCCGCAGAGGAAATGACCGCCACCATCCAGGAAATATCCGGGAATACCAGCCGGGCCAGATCGGTGACGGATGAAGCCGTTGCCAACGTCAACAGCGCCTCCGGCCAGATCCAGGCCCTGGAAACGGCAGCCAGCGAAATCGAAGCGGTGGTGGAAAGCATTGCCGATATTTCCGCCCAGGTGAACCTGCTGTCCCTGAACGCCACCATTGAGGCGGCAAGGGCGGGTGAGGCCGGCAAAGGGTTTGCCGTCGTGGCCAACGAGATCAAAGAACTTGCCGCACAGACCGAAACCGCCACCAACGACATCAAGGAAAAGGTGTCGGGCATCCAGGCCAGCGCTGCCGGCACCATCGGACAGATTAAGTCCATCAGTGATGTGGTGGGAGACGTGGACGGCATCGTTTCCACCATATCCGCAGCAGTGGAGGAGCAATCCGCCACCACCCGGGAGATTGCCGCAAGCGTGGGCCAGGTTTCCGAAGCCATTGGACGGGTCAACGACATCATCAGCCAGAGCAGTGCGGATATCGCAGAAATCTCAGACGACATCACCCAGCTGGGAGACACCTCCGAAACCATTTCAGCCAAAAGCACGGGGGTCCAGCAAAGCGCCGGGGAATTGTCTGAATTGGCGCAGCAGCAAACCCGGGTGGTGGGGAAATTTAAAATTTCATCATAATATTAACCAATAATCGGAAATCAATTCATGGCACAGACGTATATACCTGCAGACAGGCAGACACGGATTCGGAAAATCATTGAAGAGACAGGCGTGGTCAAAGTGGTTGATCTGAGCCAGAAGTTCAACGTCACGGAACTGACCATCCGCCGGGATCTCGACGTCCTGGAAAAACAAGGCATCCTGGACAGAACCCACGGCGGCGCCATCTTGCGCCACCGGATGAAGACCGAACCCCTTTATACGGAAAAAGACCAGGTCCACCGCAGGGAAAAAGAGTTGATCGGCCTTGCCGTCAACCGGGTGGTGGAGTCCGGGGATACCCTGCTGATCAATACAGGTTCCACCACAAGCCAGGTGCTGCGCCATCTGTCCGGCAAGCAGCTTAGGGTCATTACCAGCAATGCCAATGCCCTGCTTGAGGTTTCCGATCCCAACATCGAACTGATTCTCACCGGCGGTATATTCAGGCGGGAATCCAACTCTATGGTGGGGTTCTTTGCCCATTCCGTCCTGGACCAGGTGGCCGGCTCCAAGGCCATCATCGGTGTGGACGGCCTGAGCATCAAGTTCGGTCTTACCACCCCTATCCAGCAGGAGGCGGAAGTCACCCGTCTCATGATCGAACGCACCCAGGGACCGGTGGTGGTGGTCACGGACCATAGCAAGATCGGTGTGGTATCCAACTTCGTTACCGCCCCCATTAAAAAAATCGATGTGCTGGTCACCGATGCCGGCATCAAACCGGACTTTAAAAAGATGCTGGAGGACCTTGGCATTAAAGTAATAATTGCCCGGGAGTAACAAAGGATACCATAAATGGCCAATACCATAAGCAGACACCCCGCTGTGCCCTTGAGAGGTGCAGCGGGGTGTTTTATTTTCCGAGCCCCTTGACAATACAACTATATTCATTTTATTTCACTATAGTGAAATATTAGTCATCATCACCCATAGGAGACGCAATGATTCCCGTACTTGTGTTTTACCTCGTATTCCCGGCGGCCATCATCTGGGCCTGCATCCGCTATCCCGTGCTGGATAAAATCGGGATGATCATCCTCTGCTACGGGGCGGGCCTGATCCTCGGCAACTCAGGTGTCCTGCCCCCGGGGATTTCCGGTATACAGGAGCAGGTCTGCGAAGCCACCGTGGCCCTTTCCCTGCCCCTGCTGCTCTTTTCCCTGGATCTGAAACAATGGGTCCATCTGGCGGGCAAAACCATCCTGTCCATGGGGCTTGCCACCCTTTCCATCATTCTGGTCTCCGCCACAGGCCTGCTATTTCTTTCCGGACCGGACAATTGGAAACTTATGGGGATGGCCGTAGGCGTTTACACAGGCGGCACCCCGAACCTTGCTGCCATCAAAACCGCCCTGGATGTGGACCCGGAACTCTTTCTCACCTTCCACACCTATGACATCTTCATCAGCATGCTTTGCGTGGTCTTCTTCATTACCATTGCCCAAAGGGTCTGTCTTTCTTTTCTACCCCGCTTTACACGGCTTGAATCCGAAGGCACCCTTCAGGACCACGGAGAAGACATTGATCAATACAAAGGGATGATGACACCGGCCAGCCTGAAAGCCTTTGGTGCGGCCCTGCTGCTTTCCGGCCTCATCGTGGGGGGATCACTGGGCATCAGCAGTTTTCTTCCCAAAAGCCAGGCCACGGCAGCCACCATCCTGTCCATCACCACCTTGGGCATCGCAGGTTCTTTTGTCCCCCGCATCCGACAGATACCCAAAAGCTTTCAGTTGGGTATGTACCTGATCATGATATTCTGCCTGACCGTAAGTTCCATGTCCTCCCTGGAACGGCTGGTAAACCTGAATCTGCCCCTTTTAGGCTATGTGACCCTTTGCGTTTTCGGCTCCCTTAGCCTCCACGCCCTGTTATGCCGGATGTTCAGGATTGATACGGATACCTTTATTATCACATCGGCGTCAGCCATCTGCTCACCGCCCTTTGTTCCGGTGGTGGCGGCCGCCCTGAAAAACAAGACCATCATCATCTCCGGACTGACCACGGGTATCATCGGATACGCCATCGGCAACTACCTGGGAATCTCCATGGCCTACATCGTTCACACATTTATCCAATGAGGCAATTCATGACATCCATACCTGACACCGGCCGGGACTATGAATCGGTTCTGGACGAGTTAAAAACATTCAGCCACGATGACCCGGATTACAAATCCGGGCGGACCTGGAGCCTGGTCTACTATCTGGATGAGGCGCATACGGACTTTCTGAACCGGGCAAGCGGGCTGTATGCCTCGGCCAACGGACTGAATCCCATGGCATTTAAAAGCCTGAAACGCCTTGAAACAGAAGTGGTCAGGATGACCGCAGACCTGCTCCACGGAGATGACGGGGCCTGCGGTATCGTCACCTCCGGGGGAACGGAAAGCTGCCTTCTGGCGGTGAAGACCTACCGGGATATGGCGGCAAAGCAAAAAAAAATACGGCGGCCGGAAATGATCCTTCCTGAATCCGCCCATGTGGCCTGGGACAAGGGGGCACAATACTTTAATGTCAAGCCGGTGCGCATCCCCCTGGATGACGGGTTCCGGGTGGATGCGGAAAAAGTGAGGCGCGCCGTAACCCGGAATACGGTAATGATCCTGGGATCGGCCCCGGGATATCCACACGGTGTTGTGGATCCCATAGAGGAACTGGGTGAAATCGCCAGGGCCAAAAACATCCCCCTTCATGTGGATGCCTGTGTGGGCGGATACCTTCTGCCCTTTGTGGAAGCCCTGGGCCATCCGGTGCCGCCCTTTGATTTCCGGGTGCCGGGGGTCACAAGTATTTCCGCGGATACCCATAAGTACGGATACAGTGCCAAAGGGGCCTCCACCATCCTCTACCGCAATATGGATATCATGGAACACCAGATCTTTGTCTCAACGGAATGGCCCGGGGGGGTATTTGCCTCCCCCGGACTTCTGGGCACCCGGCCCGGCGGCGGTGTGGCTGCGGCCTGGGCCGCCATGCAGGCCATGGGCCGCGAAGGCTACCTCAGCCGTGCCCGGGAAATCATGGATACCACACAAAAGCTGATGGACGGTATCAATGCCATTGAGGGGCTTAAGATTCTGGGTTCACCGGAGATGAGCCTTTTTGCCTACAGGTCCACGGAGAAGAAGTTAGGGATATACGCCGTCGGGGACCGGATGGAAAAACGGGGCTGGCATATCGACCGTCAACAGAAACCCGAATGCCTCCATGCCATGGTGACGCCCCGCCACCGGGATATCGCAGAAACCTACCTGAAGGATCTTGCCGAAAGTGTGGCCGAAGTCAGGGCAAACCCAAAGCTATCCGTGCAGGGCGGTGCCGCAACTTACGGTATGGTGTCCAAGGTGCCTTTCAGAAAAATGGTGAAAAAAAACGTTCTTGAAATGATGCGGCAGATGTACGGCCCGGACGGTCAGGCGCTGAACCTCGCTGAGGAGAATGCAGGCAAAGGGGGCATCGCTGACCGGCTCGGCCGTCTTTTTCTAAGGCTTAGATCCTGACAACAAACAATTTTCGAGATGTCAGGTCAGGGATTTGGCAGTCATATCCAGAAAGGTGTTGAAAAGATTTTCATAAGAGGTGCCGTAGGTATCGCTGAACCCTTCGCGCCGCATGAGTATGATCTGGATCACCCCGAACACCTGGCCCCAGAGAATCAGCATGAGTTGTTCCGGTGTCAGGTCGGTGCGGATCTGCCCGTCCTCCATAGCCCTTGCCAGGCACCGGGTCATGAGATCGGCCAGGGCATCTGTTTTTTCCTGGCATTTTCTTTTATAGGTGTCCGGTTCTGCCCGCTCCCCGTCCGGTGAGTCCTGCCGGTAAACACAGGTGCTGGCTTCATAGACCATGATCAATTTGAGGTAGTCCGGATGGGCCAGGGAAAAATCATAAAATGCCCTGCCCAATTTTTTGAGATCCAGGGGCGCGTTGCCCGAAATACCGGAAGCCGTTTCAATTTCGGTGTACAGCAAAGAGAGTCCCCGCAGGACGACCGCAAGGAAGATATCTTCCTTATCTTTAAAGTACAGATAGATGGACCGCTTGTTATAGCCGGAAGCGTCTGCGATTTCGATGATGGTGGTGGCGTCGTACCCTTTTTTGAAAAAGACGGGTTCAGCCATGTCAATGATACGGTTTTCCCGCTGCTGCCGTTCCCAGGCTTTTCGGTCTTCGCTTGTCATTGAATTTCCGTATTATCCTAATTCATTGCTATCCGGTTCTGTATTATCCGGCTCTCTATTTTTCAAGCGCAGCCGACAGCCGGTCTGACAGTTCCGGATTGCGGCCGGAAGGCAGTGCAGCGAGAAGGGAAGAAAATAGCTCCCGGACAACGGCGGTTTTAGGCTCCGGCGACAGCAGGTGCACCTCTATGGTTTTCAGGTCGAAGACCACGGATTCCAGGGCGGTGAAGTGATCGGCCCCGCCTGTTATTGCGGATCTGGTCTCATCCAGCAGGGTATTGATCAACTCCCTGTCCGGGTCCGTGATCACCCGCTCTTTGCTGAGACGTTGTTTTGCCCCGCCGGCAGGGGCAATCCCCAGTTCTTTTTGTCCCATGGCAGTGATTCCGATGCCGCCGGAAAGGGTTTTCAGCTCTGCATGTCCGCCCATGAACAGGGTTTCTGCCATCTTTGCGGCCTCATCCCGGCCCACACCCAATGCATCACCCACCTCGTACATTGACACCTGGGTGTCCGGGTCACCGTTCGCCATGGTGTTCAACTGCGCCAGATATGCCGTCAACTCCGGGGAATCTAAACTCAAAGGGACCTCCACATTGTAAGAATATAAAATACCCCCTGCAGGCACAGGCACCCGCAGGGGGAAAACGGTTCAAGTCAGAGGGATCAGGAAGACATGCAGCCGTCTTCTTTGGTTACCTTGGTGTAACATTCATTGCGCTCTTTCTCGTTTTTGGCCGTGTTGTCACACTCAGTCATCTTTTCAACCACTTTTTTCTGATCGTCGGCATCGCAATAGTCTTTTTTATCTTTGGAATCAGTCATGCGTTTCCTCCTTTTAATAATTTGCCAAAGTTCCTGATCCGCGGCCCGATGTCTTGTTTGGGCCGCATTCCGTACATTTCAGGTAAGCCTCACGGTATTAAACATAAGCTAAAACGGTAAATGTGAATGTCAACTGTTTCCAAAGATCCAAGACCGCGTTAATCGGGGAACTTCAGCGGGGCAGCCCCTTTTTTGCTGCGTACCCAGTTCAAGGAGGACTGCACCGCCTTTTTGCGGACAAGAAAAATCACCCCCGCAGTTTTGCCGGGAAAATCCAGCAGGAGCAGTCCCACCAGCATGGTCAGCAGGCCCTGCCCCGGTATGAAAAGCATGATGATCCCCATCACAAGAAGGCATACGCCGGTAAGATTCTTCAATATCCGGATCACCGGGTGGCGTCCGGCGCCGGAGTTGCCCTTTTCATCTATGGCTAAATCACGAAAATAAGATACGGGTATCCTGGCCACCATCCAGGGTACGGCTGCCAGACTAAAGAGAAAAAAGGCCAGGGAAATCCCGGAAATCCACATCAGCATCGTCTGGTATGTCAGAATCATTTCTACCATGGAATCATGCTATACCATGGCCGGGCTGCCGGATGAAATGAAAAATAATGCGGCCCGAATTCCGTCCTGCCGTATTGACAATTTGCTGATTTTCCTTTAAAAACGTTGCGGTTAAAAATTGTTTAACCATTGCATAAGCAGTGCTTGACAAAGCAGGACATGGAAACACGGGGTTGTTCTTTGACAATTCGTGAAATCTGGTCAGCCCACAAGGCAGATAGAGCCATGTCCGCTTGACGGGCCTTACACATGAACAGCAAGACTTTGGAGGTTGAATGACTTCGGTTTCACAACGGGACAGCTTTACAGGCAAATACGGCTTTATTGCCGCAGCGGCAGGCTCTGCCATCGGCCTTGGAAATATATGGAAATTCCCCTATATCACGGGTGTGTACGGGGGGTCCGCGTTTATTATTGTTTATCTTATCTGTATCCTGCTCATCGGCTTGCCTGTGATGCTTTCAGAAATCACGGTGGGCAGACGGGCCCAGAAAGGGGGATTCGGCGCTTACAAAAACCTGGCCCCGGGAACCCCCTGGTTTTTCTCCGGCTACATGGGCATCGCCGCCGCCTTTTTGATCCTTTCCTTTTACGGTGTGGTGGCCGGTTGGACCATGGAATACGTGGTAAAGGCACTGACCGGTGCCTTCAGCGGCAAAACGCCGGATGAAATCGGCGCCATGTTCGGCGGGTTTATCGGGCAGACAGCTAAACCCATTTTCTGGCAGATCGGCTTCATGTCCCTGACCTGCTTTATTGTTATCGCGGGCATTAAAAACGGGATTGAACGCTACTCCAAGATACTCATGCCCGTGCTCCTGGTAATCCTATTTTTCCTCTGCGCAAGATCCGTCACTCTGGACGGCGCAGCCAAGGGATTTGAGTTTCTCTTCAAACCGGATTTCTCAAAACTGTCCAGCGAAGCGGTACTTGCCGCCCTGGGCCACGCCTTTTTCTCACTGAGCCTGGGCATGGGCACCCTGGTCACCTATGGGTCCTATGTAAAGAAGAATGAGAGCCTGGGCCCCCTGGCTGTGCACATTACCACCGCAGATACCATCATCGCCCTTCTGGCCGGCATTGCGATTTTTCCGGCGGTGTTTGCTTTCGGTATCGAACCGGCCGCAGGTCCGGGCCTGGTGTTCGTCACCCTGCCCAACGTTTTCCAGCAGATGCCCTTTGGCAGCTTTTTCTGCGTCCTGTTTTTCTTTCTTTTGGCCATTGCGGCACTGACCTCATCCATATCCATCCTTGAGGTTGTGGTTACCCACCTGGTGGAAGACTTCAGGGTGTCCAGAAAAACAGCCACCATTGTGACCACCCTGGTGATCACGCTGTTCGGCATCCCCTGCTCCCTGTCCTTTGGCGTAATGTCCGAGTTCAAGTTCCTGGGGGCAAATTTCTTTGACAATGTGGACCACATCGCATCCAATTTCCTGCTGCCCCTGGGCGGTCTTTGCATCTCCCTTTTTGTGGGCTGGAAGATGGCCAGAAAAGATGTGGAAGATGAGCTGTCCAACGGCGGCACCCTGGGCACAGGGTATCTGACGATTTTCCTCTTTCTTGCGAAAATTGTTGCCCCCATTGCCATTACAGCGGTGTTCCTCCACGGGCTGAATATTATCTGATTCTTGTCAGCTTAAGAACAGTGAAACAAAAAGGCTGATGGATGTCATTCCATCAGCCTTTTTTGTCAGACAAGCAAACGTCGTTTAAATCTTCAGCATAGATCAACGGCCCTTTTTTCAGCGCAACCTAATTTTAAAACTGCTCACCTGCAATCAAATTTTGAGAACCATAAAGACATACTCGCCGTTGTTGATGTTTATGGTAAGGTTTGCCCCCCTGCCCTCTGCATACCTTATCCAGAAGGGTTTTCCCTCGACGCCGCACTCGTAGTTCGGGTGGGATTCTCCTGTTTTCCCGTTCTTCCAGGATAGGATCATGGGGTGGTCACAGCGTTCAAAAGCCTTATCCTTGGCCGCCTGCTTAGCAGAAACGAAATCCAGATCAGCCCCGGGGATATCCATATTGATATATTCATTGTTCTGGTTATCGGTCACATGACGAATCTGTGCCATAATACCCTCTCTTTTTTAGGATTTCTCTATTTCGAAAGCCGGGCCGGAGTCTTCACCACCGGCCGATGACCTGAATATAAGACCGGATTTTCAATTGACAACGCCCCGGACTTCGCTATAGATACCGGAACCAGGGAAAGCACATGGGCAAATCAAAGAAAAAAACATTCGGGGGGTGGCTGATCAGGACAGTGCTAAAATGCATTTTAGCACTGGTATTTTTGACCTGCCTTCAGGTTCTGACATTTAAATTCGTAAATCCTCCCGGTACCGTAAACATGGTATATGAATGGACCATGGGACGTTTTTTTGAGGCCCCCTATGTCCCTTCGGCCTACCACTGGAATGATATGGACGACATCTCACCACATCTTAGGCGGGCTGTTCTGGCATCCGAGGACCAACGTTTTTTAACCCACCACGGGTTTGATTTCACCGAGATCAGGAATGTGATTGATGACATGATGGAGAACAAAGGCTTCAGGGGGGCGTCCACCATCAGCATGCAGGCGGCAAGATCCTTGTATCTGCCTGCCAGCAGAACGGTATACCGTAAAGCGGCGGAAGCCTGGTACACGATTCTGATCGAACTTTTCTGGGATAAAAAAAGAATTCTTGAGATTTACCTGAATACCGTTGACTGGGGTACCGGCATTGTGGGGGCCCAGGCCGGTGCACGAGCCTATTTTTCCAGGGATGCTGCAACACTTACCGCCCCCCAGGCCGCTCTAATGGCGGCGGTACTTCCCAGTCCCCACAAGTGGTCTGCAAAAAAACCGGGACCCTACGTAAAGAAACGTCAGAAACGGATCCTCGCCCAGATGAAAGCCATGCCTGTGCTTTAAAAAGAGCCTACTTGAAATTCACCAGTTCCACATCAAAAATCAGGGTGGCCTTAGGCGGAATAACACCGGGATACCCTTTTTCCCCATAGGCCAGATAATACGGAATGAGAAGTTTCCGCTGTTCCCCTTTTTTCATTCCGGCAATCCCCAGGTCCCAGCCGGGAATGACTTCCCCTGCCCCCAGGGTGAACCGGATGGGACGTCCGCGGTCTCTTGATGAGTCAAATTTTGTGCCGTCAGTCAACATCCCGGTGTAATGCACACTGACCTTTGCCCCCTTGGTCACGGCGGGACCGCTTCCCTTTTGCTGGAGCACAAACATCACCCCGGAATCGGTTGCAACGGCTTTGGGGTGTTTTTTACGCATTTCCCGTTCAAAACTGAGCTTCGCGACCTTGAGTCGCTCTTGTTCTCCCTTTGCACGCTTGTTTAGAATCCTGTCAAACCCTTCCTGATCCAGAGGAAAGGCCTTTGCTTCATCCCCCACCGCTATGATGTTCAGCTGTTTGATTTGATCCCCTTTGCGAATGGCATCCACGACCTTCTGCCCTTTGACCACACGGCCGAACACCGTATGCTTGAAATCCAGCCAGGGCGTCGCTTTATGGGTGATAAAAAACTGGCTGCCATTGGTCCCGGGCCCGGAATTGGCCATGGAAAGAATGCCGGGCGCATCGTGACGAAGTTCGGGATGAAACTCATCCGGGAACTTGTAACCGGGTCCTCCGGTACCGTTTCCCCGGGGATCTCCCCCCTGGATCATAAAATCAGGAATAACCCGGTGGAAGGTCAGCCCGTCATAAAACTTTTGCCCCTGCCTGACATCCGTATCCATCGTTCCTTTGGCCAGTGCAGCAAAGTTGGTCACCGTCAAAGGAGTACGTTTGTAAAAGAGTTCAAGCAGAATGGTTCCCCGACCGGTTTCCATTTCAGCATAAAGCCCTTCTTTGAGATCCAGATGGTCTTTTTCAGCCGCGATACTTGCCGGTGGTGCGACTAAAAGACAAACCAGACAGGCCCACCCCATGAGGGTTTTTAAAATATAAGGGAACATTTCTGCAACGATGGCATTGATCCTGCCGCTCCGACGGGCACTATTTTTTTGTGTCATTGTATTTCCTAAGACTTAGACATAAAACGGGAACAGGCCAAGAGCCTTTGGGATTCACCCAAAAGGCTGATATTAAAGCCAATCCCCCCACTTGCCCTGCAATCCAATCCCGAGCAATTTCACCGGCGTGTTTATATCAATTTGGAAAGATGTTGTCCATGTTAAATGTAGAGAAGTCACTCTTGAAAGTTTGAGATAACGGCCATGGGCCGCCCATGATTGTCATTGGCCGTGCCCACAACAAAACATGAAAGGATATAATAGTTTGCTTGGTTCTTTCATTTGAATAATAGCATAGATTTCTACAACCTTTATAACTGGATTTCCCCCCAAAGTGCCGTGTTGTTGATTATACTTTGAACCTTAATAGTTCAAAAGTTGGTGCCCAATATTACCTTAAGGCTTTTCCTTATATGGGAACTTGCACACAGGCATTATGTGAATACCCTTCGTTCTTTACGTTAGGACAAAGACAATCATGCAATCACGAACACTCCAGGGGTAACAATGCATTTTTTTTGGGTTACTCTAACTTAAACGAAACTTTCAATTTCGTACGATATCCGACAATTCTATTATCTTCTAAACGCATATCCATCTTGACCACCTCAGCTACTCGCATATCACGAACAGAACTATCGACAGTTCCAACGGCGGCTTTGGCAGCATCTTCCCATGATTTTTCAGAGAACCCTACTACCTCAATTATTTTGTAGACGCTATTATCCATGACAATCTCCTTTCAGGGATATAAGTTATTGAAATGAGAGTGTTACATTTTTAGACGTCTAAGACCTATTACCTTTCGCCATATAATACTGATATAATTAGATTTTGTATACTTGTTTTAATGTTTATTTTTTGATAGGGTTGTTAGGATATCGGGTGTTCGTCGGTCTCATTTCTGTATTTTCGTAGCGAACTTGTTTGTTTGAAACTTAGTTTACCAATTTAAATAGGAAGCAATTCATGCCTCAAATATGCCAAAATTGCCATGAAAAATTTTTAAATCTTTATGATGGGATCTGCCACCAGTGTTGGAGTAAGAAAAAAAGTTATTCTGAAGATCAAAATGAAAAATTCACAGAATACATTTGCCCCAGTTGTGATAAATTATTATTCAAAGGAAAAGTATCAAAATTGACCATGACATGCCCACGCTGCAATAAGTTTGTAAAACTTCCTTAAGTACCAAATATCGGCCATGGGCCGCCCATGAACGTCATGCGCCGCGCCCACAACAAACCATGAAAGAATTCAACGAGTTGCTTGGTTCTTTCATATAAATATCGATCCCAGAGCCCAGTTTCCCTTAGTTCAAGATGTGCCATCATGATTTCCGATTAATCACGTTACGGAGCGACACGCCATACAACTGATATGTCTTTGGAAAATAAGCTTGCAATAGAACAGATTCAAAGGGGGGTGCACCCGCCATGTGTCAGATGCATTCAAAAGGTATATGCTGCCGGATAAAAATGAGGCTGTTCAGTGCGCTTTGGACGTCCAAAAAATACAGCCTAAAAGTGATCCACCACTGATCCACCTCCCACAAACAAAAAAAGCAGCTAAATAGCTGCTTTCATTGATATTTTGTGGGGTGAGTGACGGGATTTGAACCCGACTCCCCACAACATTCCTTCTTTAATTTCAACCCGTTAAAAAACAGATGATCAACACACGGTCAACCTAAGGAGTCATGAATGGGAAAAGGTAAACGATTAAAGATGGAGCGTAAAATTAAAGCAGGAGCATTTAAAAAAACGTCTGAAAGCATTATTAATGGCCCGGAATTGGAACCATTGACGGATAAACTGATTTCCGAGCTACACAAAACACAGGGAATCCCATTGAAGGATTTAAAGGATCTTCAGAACAGTGGGGCCAAGTTTATCAGGTCAACGAATTCATTCTGGTTTCCACCTGAAATCGAATTGTCTTGAATCTTCTTTAGGAAAGTGAATGTGCAGGGGCTTCGCAGGCCCCCGCACATAGTTTACCCCACCTTAATGCAGTAAGGAGGAATAATGAAAAAATATATCAAAGATGGTGAAAAAACGCTTGAAGTAAAGCCCGGATGGATTGAACATTGTTTCGGAAGTCCCGGTTTTGAAGTCAATTGCTCTGTGCATCCAACTCTTAAGGGCAGCACTATCAATCCATTGAAAGACGAACTACACATAGCCCCAGACGGTGATTATATGTGCCGTGACTGTTATCTTAAGTTTAAATCAGGAGATACCGAGGGGCTGAGACTTGATCATTTAAAAGAACTGGACCCGGTCATGTGTCCACATTGTCGTGAGGAAATTGAATTCTTGCCGATTTAACGTGTACATTCTGTGAATGGATCGGTTACCATTCAAACTTTTTTAAATGAGTTTGCTATTCTTAATAATGGATTCAAACTTCAAAGGAAGGGCAAAGGAGAAATGATTCTATTATCCTTTGCCCTTTCTCATTTCATCAAATCTGGTACCATTTTATACTTCTCAGACAGTCGGATCTGGCCGGCGCCGGTCAGCAAAGTTGAAAAAATGGTACCATTATATGGGATTGCAGGGTTGGCCAGCCTGCAAAATGGTATCAATCTTCGAACAACAGCATTTGCTTTTCCTTTTTCACCACTTCGGTATTGAAACTGAAATCAAAGATACTCAATTGCCCCCTGAGCGGATGGAATTCTATTTTTTGAGGAGATTGGAAAACAAAACCGTATTTCCCCTGAAACCATTTTGATCGGTGACTTTTGACACAATCTATCATCTGAACCTTGCCTATAAGGCCTCCCCTGAGCTGGTCTGATTTTTCAATCAGGGTTCTATACTCCGGGTACTTCATCGTCAGCACATTTGCCCCCTGGATATCGAAACCTTTGCTTGCATGGATGTAGAGAAGCCCTCTATAATAAGTGAACCAATTCCGGTTTTCGATATCCTTGATTCCTTCAACGATGAGGGATGCCCAGGGCTGTTTTATACTGATCGCCTTCATGATATCTCCTTTACCTGTTTGTCCAGGTTTTTTAAACCTGGCCCCCGGAGGGATTATTAATTATAAAACATTTTTCCTCCTGGGGGCGCGTCTGTCACAGGGCAAAAACGGAAGGACGTCAATAAAAAATTCGGAGGCTCCGAAAATCTTTTTCCATAAGACTTTTGCTTGAATAACGATGTTTTAATTTTATCTTGAATTTAAAAATGTTGAGAAAAAGATTTTTGGAAACCGTAGTTTTTATTGACTTCCTGTAGTGTTGCCCTATACGCGATCGCACCCCAGGAGAACAAATCCCTTTTCAGTCTGTTTATCCAGCTTTCTAAAAGCTGGCCCTCGGAGAGCCTCCGGAGGAACTCCCGGTAGGGCCGTCGGAGACACCCGCCGGTAGGCGGAAAGGGGGATCGCGCCATGGCGCTTGCGGGAGGGCTTTGGGCTTCAGGCGCGATCCCCCCATTTCAATCGTTGATAAGCTCCTCATTTTGTAATATAGGAGGCTTACCGAGTCCCACCTCTTTTGGGAACGGTTTCAATCAAAATCTATTCGAGAGGCTCTGTTCTATGGATGACGCGTTTGTAAAGGCAATGATGAGCATGGGCTTAAAGGCCGTTATTTTTACTGGCTTTCTTTCCTTTGTGTTCTCTGTTGTATTTTGGCTGCTTATGAGACCCGTTTTACTATGGTATTTCAAAATCGATTTAGTAGCGGAGCGTTTGACCGAAATCAGAGATTTACTCATTGAGAATACATCGGCGTTCCCTTCATCTGGTCTTGAATCAGACAACATACGAGAGGGAATAATAGAAACACCAATTTCCCCTAAAGTTTCCTTAGAACCAAAGATAAAAGCAGAAATAAAGCCCAAAATAAATCCAGATCAAGTTCTACCCACATCTTCATGGAACGTGGATAAGCCAATGATGCATAATCAAGAGACTAAATCACCGCCCAAAAAGTAACGAAGTTTTTCCGATGTGCCTGGGGGGCGCTGGAGGCTGTGCCCCAGCCCCCCAGGTCCATCGGAAATTTTAACTTGATTCTTATAGAATAACTGTCACCCGTGCCACTACGGCACGCTTCAATCCGCAAATAGTCATCCCTTTTCAGAAAACAACAAAAAAATAGTGCATCAATTATTGACTTTTACCTACAAAATAGTGCATAAACATAGAAACTTGATAAGCAAAGGCCGATAATGACAATACCAGATGGCAAAACTCGATGTAATATGTATCTCGATAAAGAGAACGTTTCTAAAGTCAAAGAATTCATCAAAGGAACCGGCCTAAATTTTTCATCCTACCTTGATCTCTTGGTAAAAAGAGCCGCAAATAAAATTGAACTTTACGAAGACCTCCTTCAGGACGGAGATATTTCAGATCCCATTTTTACAGAAGAAAATGGCAAATTGTATTTTGATATCAATTTAGCTCATGACATTTTGGGAATTGGTGATGGTAAACACTTCGATGTCACTGAATCCCAAAGAAAAAAAATAAACGAAGGCAAATGGAAATATGAAATTGATAAAGAAAAAGGTCCTATATTGGTTGTCGGAAAAGTAAAAAATAAATAAAAAACCCCTGAGAAGGTGCGCCAACACCTAACCAGGGGTTTTTCACAAGTGTTCCAGAGAGCATAACGCCTACCAAGCAATTATAATCTAGGAACCCTCCTTTTATACCGGGTTTCAAAAGCAGTGTCAAAACCTCTTTGGGGCATTTGAATACAACAACTTGTATTTAAATCATGAAGAGGTTTTTTTATGGAAAAATCGAATCGCCCTCTTAATCGGTGCCCAAATCCCATTGGCGCATTCTCAGGCATTACAATTGATGGAAAAAAAGTCGTTGCCGGTTCACTGCGATGCAACATGTGGGAGTGCCGCTTTTGCCGGGAAAGATTAAAGAAGAAATTATTCAAACGGATACTTACCGGTGCTATCGGAGAGGAGTTATCCTCCCCTTATTCTTTGAAATTCTTAACACTTACTTTTGGTGGGACTGAAGCCAGAATCAACGCTGTGCTTCGACTTGAAAAAGAGAATAAAAGTCGCGAATCAGAAGGGGAACCACCTCTATCTCTAAAAGAATATATTTACAATATAATGATTCACAATTTTCATAAACTGATTCGAGCCTTGAAAAAAAAATATGGGCAGTTTCATTACTTTAGAGTTTGCGAGCTTCATAAAGATGGTATCCCACATTTTCATATTCTTTTCGCAGGCGATGCCATTGCCCCCAAACATATACTTGATTCTATCGAAAACCTTTGGAGGGGGTTTTACGGCATGGGATATGTCAAAATAAACTGTGTCAGATTCAGAGACAAAAAACATGCGGTCCGCTACATGTTGAAATATATCACTAAAGACATCCAGAAAGTCGGCAAATGGAAAAGAATCTTTTCCGCAAGTAGAGGCTCTCTAACCAAAATTGAGAAAATGGATTGGTTCTCTGTCAATGTTCAAATTGGTCGAGTAACTGATCGTGGGTTGATTGAAATAGAACTTGATGAAGCCAGAATTAAAGAGACATTGTTACCAGATTTCAAACCAGTCAGTCAGCTTGCCCTTGATACAATGAAATTCCTTTTCCAAATGGTGGTAGCACCACACTCATACCAACCAACCTCAAATTAGAATTTGAAATCATTTGGGACACTCGATATTGACGAACTTCAGGCCCACAGCATACAATCACCGCATAAAATCCAGTTACGTTTGGAAAGGAGGTGATTTATGTATGAAAGGCTCAATCTACACCGCTCAAAAATGCTTTGAGTGCGGTAAAAGTCTGAAGTATGTTGAGGGCCATGGAATCCTTGCCTGCCCAGATCATCCGAAAATTATTTGGCGCAACAATTGTCAGGTTCGTTTCGGTCGAGAGCACCATAAAAGGTTTACCACTGTAGATGAAGCAGAACGACACTTGACCTTTTTGCGTGTCCAAACAGATCGAGGAGAATTCGATCAGAGGGAATGGGCAAAAGATCAGCCTCTCTCTTTCTATTCGTTAAGGAAAAAATTCCATGCACAGAAGAAAGAGTCAGGTATCAGCAAAAAACAAGTCCAGCATATTGCCCATGTTTTGAAGGTAGCAGGAAAATCCTGGGACCGACTTCAAGTTAGAGAGATTGCGGAAGCAGAGATTGAAGACTTTTTCCTGACCCTGAAAGTCAGCGGAAAAACGAAAAAGAACTACCACGCGGTTCTTCATAATTTCTGGACTTGGATTGTTCGCAGAGAAAAGAGGCGGTCTGGTCTCAGTATGCCAGAGTTTCCCGAGATCAAATTCAAGCTTGCCTGGAGAAATATTGTATCAATGGATGACCAGGCCACTATCCTTGATGAGGTGAAAAGGCTGACATTTGATACCAACCCACGTCTCTGGCTTGGAATCAAACTTCTTTCAATGTACCCCAAAGTGCGGCCAGCAGAAATGCTTGACGTAAAAGAAGGGCACATCAACTTGAAAGAAAACTGGATCTTGTTTCCAGATCCGAAGGAAGGAGTCCCCAAGTTTATACACCTGTTGCCGGAACACTCGGAGCTAATTCGAGAGATCCGCGGCCCCAAAGGTCTGCCGGATATGTATTTTTTCCGGCATGTAAGGGCATATTCAGGTGTAAAAGCCGGTACCCGTTTTGGGCAAAAGCAGTTTAGAATGTGGTGGAACCGGGCTTGCAAAAACCTGGGCATTGAAGGTGTTGACCTCTATGGAGGAACCAAACACTCAACCGTAACCGCTTTGGGTCAAGAGTTAACGCCCGAACAGATTCAAAGGGGTGTCACTGGTCATGTATCAGATGCGTTTAAAAGATATATGTTACCGGACAAGAATGAGGCCATCCAGGGGGCCTTGGCTGTGCAGAGAATACAGCCGAAAAGTGGTAAACCTGTGGTAAACCGTCTGGAAATAAAAAAAGCAGCTAAGTAGCTGCTTTTCTTGGTATGTTGTGGGGTGAGTGACGGGATTTGAACCCGCGGCCACCAGGGCCACAACCTAGTGCTCTACCAACTGAGCTACACCCACCTCAAAAAAACTCGCATAAAGTATCAGAGGCTGATTTCTTTTTCAAGCTTTTTTTGAAAAATTTGTCATTTCCTAAAAAACATTAAGGATTGACCTGGGTTCGGTGTTTGACTATTATTCTTCGGATATGAGCTAAACATTAAAGTTAGGGTTATTTATATATGAACGCATTGATCATTTTTACGGTTCGCCTGATTCTCGGCCTGGCCTTCGGCATCATTCTGACACGGTTTTTCAAGCCTGACTGGGGTGTGTACCATGGGGCAGGCACAGGGCTTGTCCTGGTCGCGCTGGCATACGGTATGAGCTATTTTCGGAAATCCAAAAATAAGAACGGATCCTAACCGTGGAAAATATTATATTAGGTACGGCAGGCCACATTGATCATGGAAAAACCAGCCTGGTCAAGGCCTTGACCGGCATTGAAACCGACCGCCTCAAAGAGGAAAAAGAGCGGGGCATCACGATTGAACTTGGATTTGCCTCTCTGGATCTGCCCAACGGCCAGCATATCGGCATTGTGGATATGCCGGGCCATGAAAAATTTGTAAAGAATATGGTAGCGGGCTCCAGCGGTATTGATGTGGTAACCATGGTGATTGCCGCGGACGAGGGGGTGATGCCCCAGACCCGGGAGCATATGGAGATCTGCAATCTCATGGGAATCCGGGACGGGATGATCGCCCTGACCAAAACAGACCTGGTGGATGAGGATCTTCTGGAGCTTGCCATGGATGATATCAATGATTTCGTACAAGGGACCTTTCTGGAGGATAAACCCGTTATTCCGGTATCCTCTGCCACCGGCCAGGGACTGGAAGAGTTCACAAAGACCCTGGAAAAGATCTGTACCACCCTGCCGGAAAGGAAATACTCCTCCATATTCCGGCTGCCCGTTGACCGGGTGTTTTCAATGAAAGGATTTGGCACGGTAATTACCGGAACCCTGATTTCCGGGCAGATCAGCGTGGGTGAAGACATCATGGTCTACCCCAAACGTATCACCTCCAAGGTCAGGGGCATTCAGGTGCATTCCAGCGGCGTGGAATCCGCCGGTGCAGGCACCCGGACCGCCATCAACTTCCAGGGCCTGGATAAAGAATCCGTATTCCGGGGGGATGTATTGTCCACCCCGGCCACACTGATTGAAAGCTACATGGTGGATGCCAACTTCACCTATCTTAAATCCAATGCCAAGCCGGCCAAGGCCAGAACCCGGGTGCGGTTTCACTCCGGCACCAGCGAAATCCTTGGATATATGGTCCTGCTGGACCGCGAGGAACTGGAGGACGAGGCTGAGGAGTCTGAGGAAGTGGCCGCCGCC
>CAJWHT010000021.1 GCA_913041495.1 uncultured Desulfobacteraceae bacterium
GAAGTATGGCGACGAGATGCTGAAGCGCATCCAGGATAGTCTCTCTGATAACCTCGTCATCCGTATCGATTTTTGCACCCACGGCCTTTTCCGCAATTTTAAACACCAGATCCAGTATCTGTCCTTCATAGCGGCGGATCAAACGTTCCAGAAGCGTATCTGCGGTTTCAAGGCTCTCTTGGAGCGGCTCTATAATCTGGGCAGCAGCCTCGCGAACTTCAGCTTCAGCCTGCTCACGCCCCTGGGTTGCGCCCGCTTCCAGGCCTTCGGCCTCCCCCTTGGCAAACCCTTCGGCTTCCCCTTTTTTAAATCCTTCGGCCTCGCCTTTGGCGTGCCCTTCTTCAAATCCTTTGGCGTGACCCTCGGCCATGCCTGTGGCCCTTCCCTCTTCAAGCCCTTGTTGAAACCCCTGCTCAAACCCGAGTTCCTCAGGAGAAGGCTCAGGCGGTTCATCTTGAACCTCAGCGTCATCCGGTTGATCGATATCGTCCGTGTCAACACCTGTATCGGGTTTAACGTCATCCGTTCCTTCAATGAGAGGTTTAAAAGGCTCTTCCTCTTTTTGCTTCTCGATTGAAAACAACGCCTTGAAAGAGACTTCCTCCTGCTCAAAATCCTTAGGATCAAAAAGCATCTTGAACCGGTCCAGGTCAGGTTGCGCACCATCCGATTTCTGAAACTGCTCATCATCAAAGCTGTCCAGTGCATTTACATCAATCTGCTGGAAATCGTCATTTTGATCAGACAAGGACATCATCCTTTCCTTTACCTAAGGTTATGGTGCCATCGGCTTCCAGTTCCTTGGCTGCCCGGACCACTGCCTGCTGGGCTTCTTCAACTTCGGCCAGACGAACAGGCCCCATGGCTTCCAGATCATCTTTGAGCATCTCACCCGCCCGCTGGGACAGGTTGGAGAATATCTTGTCCTTCATCTCTTCTGTGGCGGTTTTCAATGCATAGGTCAACTGCTGGCCTTCCACCTTCTTGAGAATTTCGCGCATGGCCGTGTCATCAATATTGGTGAGATCTTCAAATACAAACATGAGGTTCCGGATTTCATTGGCCATTTCAGCATCATCTTCTTCGACGTATTCCATGACCGAATCTTCCGTGGATTTATCCACACCATTGATAATATCCACCAGCACCTGAAGACCGCCGGCTTTGCCTCCGGGGCCGACAGCACCGCTGAGTTCCATCTTCAGCGCCCTGTCCACATCCCGTACCACGTCTTCTGAGATCTGTCCCAAACGGGCAATTCTCAAGGCGATGTCCCCTTTTTGCTCGTCCGGCAGACTCATGAGAATCTCCGAGGAAATTTCCCCGGGCATATGGGCAAGGATCATGGCAATGGTCTGGGGATGCTCCCCTTCCACATACCCCGCCAGTGTACCGACATTGACATTCCGGCTCCAGATAAAAGGTTTGTCCTGTTTCTTTTTCTCCAGATCCTCAAGAATGGCCCTTGCATTTTCCTCCTTCAGCGTCTTTTGAACAACGTTCTTGATAAAGGAATCTCCCTCCACGATCATCTTGGCTTCACCCTCAAACCGCTCCACAAAGTCAATGGATACCGCCTTGAGCATCTCAGGGGTTATGTGGTCGATCTTTGTCATCTCAAAGGCAATCTCCGAGATCTCCTGCTCGTTCATCTTTGAGAAAACCTCGGTGGCATACTCCTCGCCCATGGCCATGAGAAAAACAGCCGCTTTTTGACAGCCCGTCAGGTTATTCGGATCCAATACGTCTACCATGGTTTACTCCTCGGCATCCTCATCATCCTCGCTGATCCAGCCCTTGATGATATTTACGGTTTTAATCAGGTCTTTATTCGCGTAATACCTGGCCTTTTCATTGGCTGACAGGTTGGCCAGGTAAGCCGCCTTTTCACTGGCAGTCATCTTCCGGATGAATTCCTCTTTCTGCTCTTCGGTCATCATTTCAAGGAATTCGCGCTGCTGGTCCGCATCCATTTCAACAAATGTCGGCTCTTTGTCGTCTTCTTCAAGCAGTGCCAGTTCTTCGGGTGACGGCAGGGCTTCTTGTTCCACCGTGACCTTGATATCTCTGACGGTTTTGATGATCGGACGGATCACGAAGAGAAAGAGTACCAGTACCAGCAGAAGGTTGGCAATCAGGCGGCCGTACTCCTGCTGAACCATCTTCCATCCCGTCAGCTTGGACTCTCCGGTTTCCAGATCACCGATGGAGGCAAAGGGAAAGCTTTCCATGGAAATCTGATCGTTCCTGTCCTCATTGTATCCCATGGCCTTGATAACGATATTTTCGAACTGCTTCATCTCTTCCGGCGACCGCGGCACATACACCCGTTTCCGGTTTCCGTCTTCATCGGTCTGGAATTCATAAGAACCGTCAATGACGGCTGCCACGGACAACCTGCTCAATGTGGCCATGGGCTTTTGTGTTTCTCTGATCCGGCGGCTGATTTCATAGTTGACGGTATCATCGCTTTTGCTGATCCGCTCGTTGGTCTGCTCCCCGGTCTGGTCCTCGTCGGTGATGGGGTTGACGCTGGAGGGAATGCCGATGTCTTCGGTGGTCTGAACCACACGCTCGGCTTTATTTTTCCGGCTGCGGACAAACTCGCCCCCCCGTTCAAAGGGATCATAGATCTCTTCATTGACGTTGTTCTTGGAGAAATCCATCTCCGATGTCACCCGGACAATGGCCTTGTCTTTGCCCACAATACGCTCCAGCATGGTCTGGATTCTCCGGGTCAGGTTTTCTTCGTACCGGACCTTGTACTGGTATTGGGCATCGGCCAGGTTTTCCGCATCAATCCTAGCCTGCTCCTCTTCGGACTTGCCTTCAAAAAGAATCCGCCCTGCCGTATCAACGATGGTCACAAGTTTCGGGGTAAGATCCTGAACCGACGACGCCACCAGGTGGGCAATGGAGGCCACCTTTTCCTTATCCAGGTCTGAGAGGAGTTCCAGCAGGATCGATGCAGAGGGTTGCTTGGTTTCCTCCACAAAAACAGACTCTTTGGGCAAAACGATCATGACCCTGGCATTTTTAACCTCGTCAAATGCCTTGATGGTCCTGGCCAGTTCCCCCTGGAGCGCCCGCTTTTTGTTAATCTTTTGAACAAACTCCGTTGTGCCGAATTCGGTTTTATCAAAAATCTCGTAACCGACCCCTTCTCCCTTGGGAATCCCTTCCTTGGCCATGGTCAGCCGGACATCATAGACCATCTTTTCCGGCACCATGATGGTCGTCCCGTCACCGGTCAGCCGATAGGGGATATTCGAGGATTTGAGCACCTCCACCACGGCAGAGGCATCTTCCTGGTTCAGCCCTGTATACGCCGCCCGGAACGTGGTCTTGTTTGTCCAGATAAACATCGTGGTAAACCCGGCAATCAATACCAGGGTAAACACACCCAGGGCAATCTTCCTGGGAAGGGACATCTCTTTAAAGGTCGTGATAATTCTTTCAACAACGGGATTCATTTAAACGGCTCCTGAGCGTTAAATTATACCTGCATCCGCATAATTTCACTATAGGCCGTCATGGCCTTGTTTCTTACCTGGGCCAGCACTTTCAGGGAGGTGCTGGCCTTGCCGAGGGCCTGCATGCCCTCATGGATACCCAAACGTCCCTGAATAACCGCCTCGATGGCGTCATCTGCCTTGTGCTGGTTATTGTTGACTTCCAGAACCGCCGATTCAAGGCGTTCCATAAATTCAGGGTTGCGTTTTTCAAGCGTTGCCGGTACGGACTCCCTGTAGAGGGATGTTTTTCCGGGTGTGATCTCATTTATTGCCGCCATGGGATTCTCCTAAGCTTATTTACCGATTTCAAGGGCTTTGGTCACCATACTTTTGGTGTTTGAAAGAGCTGTGACACTGGCCTCATAGCTGCGTCTGGCCACCATCATATCTGCGATTTCGGTCAGATGATCCACATTGGGCATTTTCACGTAACCGGTCTCAGGGTCCGCATCCGGATGGGCAGGGTTGTAAACCAGGTGGAAATCCTCCTGGGATCGGACAATCTCATCCACCACCACCCCGTTTCCGTTTTCCGGAGGCGGTCCTTCTCCCACCTCAATGGGATCTAACTCAATGCGGCCGATTTCCTTTCTCCGCATGTTTTTTTCAACGATGCTTTCAAAGGAGTCAATGTCTTTGCCCTTAAACACCACCATTTTTCTCCGGTAGGGTCCCCCCTCTTCGGTACGGGTGGTATCCACGTTGGCAAGATTTTCCGCAATTACGTTGAGTTTATGGCGGTGGGCTGCCAGGGCGGTACCGCTGATTCTTGATGCGCTCATTAAATCCATGGATTATTTCCCTCCTTCATCGATGGCGTAGTTGAGGATGGTCATCTTCCTCAACAGCATCTCAATGGTAGATCTGTACTTCACGTTATTCTCCATCAGGTGCATCATCTCCGTATCGATATTCACGGAGTCCAGATGGTGGATATCCACATCTTCACTTTCTTCTCCCTTTACCTCATAAGGCCCCACACCGTAGTTGGGAGACAGGTGTTTTTCATGGGTCTTGTCCACGTAATCCGGTTCCGGTCCTTCCATGGCCCGGGATAATGCGGCCTGGAAATCAATATCCTTAGGCGTGTACCCGATGGTATCCATATTGGCGATGTTGCCTGCAATCAGATTATGGCGTTTGGCTGAGATATCCAGGGTTTTGGATATCATTTGACTTGTCCGGCCGTAAATCCGTGAATCAATCATCTTTCTGCATCTCCCTTTGGGTTGTCTCTAAGCGCTCTATCACCCGTGTAAGCTTCATACCCGGGCCAACAGTTGACACCAGTTGGAAAATCAATCAGAAAGAGGTAATGCAATTCACATGCCGGATTTTAATTCAGGTCTGTTCTTTGTACTCGTTGAGCTTGTTGCGGAGGGTTCTGACACTGATCCCCAGAATCTTTGCCGCATGGGTCCGATTGCCCTCGGTCTGATCCAGGGTTTTAAAAATCATCTTCTGTTCCATTTCTTTCAAAGAGCCGGAAGCCATGTCAACGGCACTTTCCGGCGTATTCACATCCATTGGAGGCGCAGGACTGTCACCAATATCCATCAGCAGGTCATGGGGCCTAATAACATCGGTCTCGGCCAGCAGAACCGCACGGTGAATGACATTTTCCAATTCCCGGACATTACCGGGAAATCCGTGATTGTACAACACTGCCGCAGCCTCATCCGTCAAACCCTTGACATCTCTCCCGTCAATCCTGCAATACTTTTTGATAAAGAACTCGCAGAGCAGCCGGACGTCCCTGCCCCGTTCCCGCAAGGGAGGAATGACAAGCGGTATGGTATTGAGTCTATAAAACAGGTCTTCGCGGAAGGTCTGATTCTCCACGGCGGCCTTCGGATCACGGTTGGTGGTGGCGATCACCCGGACATCCACATCCACGGACTGGGTGCCGCCCACCCGGTCCACCACCTTCTCCTGGAGGACCCTGAGCAGCTTGGCCTGCAGATGGAATTGCATCTCAGTAATCTCATCTAGAAAAAGTGTCCCCTTGTTTGCCAGTTCAAATTTTCCCATCTTTCGGGTCAGTGCGCCGGTGAACGCCCCCTTTTCGTGACCGAACAATTCACTTTCAAGCAGATTTTCAGGCAGGGCCGCACAGTTCACGGCGATAAACGGCTGGTCGCTTCGGCGGCTTTTTTCATGAAGGTATTTGGCAAACAATTCCTTGCCCGTACCACTTTCCCCCTGTATCAGCACCGATGCGGACGAATCAGCCACCCTGGCGGTAAGGGAGAGCAGTTGCTCCATCTTGGGATTACCGGTGATAATCTGGACCTGTTTGTTTTTGGATTTTGACTGTTTTTCCCGGGGCTCGCCCGGCTCCGCCGCCTGTGACGCCCCCATGACCATGGCTTTTTTTATGCTCAGCTCAACCTGGCGGTCATCCACCGGTTTGATCAGGTAATCCACGGCCCCGTATTTCATGAGGGTCACGGCATACTCCACCACAGGGTCCGCCGTCAGAATTATCGTCTTTACCGGCATATCTTCGCTGATGGTTTTCTTTAAGAAATCCACGGCAGAGAAATCGGGTGTGGCATCGTCCGCCACCACCACATCGGGTGTGTTCTCGGTCAGATACGCATCAGCCGCGTCGCCGTCGGGGGCAGCATCCACCAGATAGCCGAGGGACTCCAAAAGAGAGATATAGGCGATCCGCTCTTTGGGGTTTTCAATTATGAGGAAAATTCGTTGTCCTGGCATTAGTGCCGCGGGTCCTTCACGAGTTAATCATCGTTTCAGCCAAATCCATGGTGCTCAGCCGCTGCTGCGCCAGACGGGCCCAGACGGAATCATACGTGCCTGCCACCTGCTCAAAGGCCTCTTTTGCCTTATCCAGGATATTCCCTCTCTGGTAGGCGTCTCCCAGCAGAAAACCGATATTCGCCTTTGCCCGGTCCCCATCGGAGAACTGCAGGGCCTTTGAAAAGGCATCGGCTGCCTGGACGTAGGATTTTAACCCCAGATAGGTACTGCCCAGGCTTTTGTAGGCCGTTGCCATGATCCCGTAATTTTTACCGGGGGCGGATGCGAATTCTTTTACCGCTTTGGCCCTGTATGCGGCAGCGCTTTTGAGGTCACCTTTTTGCTCGGCCACATCAGAGTGATACATGAGAATGTCCCCTCTTTCAAGTGGCTTTTTCGATCTGGTAAAGGCCCTGTCCAGGGCCTGGGCAGCCTTGGCGTATTGTTTTTTGGACAGATAGATATTGCCCATGCGTGTCAGGGCGTCCACGGAGTTGCCCTCCTTGGGATACCGGGCCGCAAAGGAGGCAAAAAGCTTTAACGCATCGTCGTCCCTGCCGGACTCGTCCATGGCCTGCCCCAGCCCGTAAAGAAGCTCGGGAGAACGTTCAGACCGTTTATACTGTTTATAGGCGGTGATCAGATGGTTGAACGCCTCTTCGAAAAGGTTGGCCTTCAAGTATGCCGCCCCCACTTGAGAGGCGATGATCCGGCTGCTCATTTTATCCAGCTTGATATGTTCCAGTTCATACCGGTTCAGCACAGAGGTATACTCATCGGCTTTTAGCTGCTCTTTGAAAAGGGCTTCGTATGCCCGCTGCATAAGTTTTACGGCCTCATACCTCAACCCTCTTGGGTGGGTGGACAGAAGGTCTTCTATTTCCTGGATACACTTGTTGTACTCCCCGTTTTTCTGGTAGATTTCCGCCAGGCGCATCATGGCAATCCTGGCATAGGTATTTTCAGGAAACCGCGTTTTCACCATCTCGTATATTTCGATCTTCTCTTCGTCAGTTTTCAGGTACCGTGCAATACCGATTGACGCATTAATGAACCCTTGGGAATCCGGAAATTTTTCCCGGACCAGCTCGTAAATTTTAAGGGCCTTTTCCTCCTGATTATCCATACCGTAGGCATCCCCTACCCGGGAAAGGATCATGTCCCGGTCAGGAATCTCCGGAAAGAGGTTTAAAAGCCGGATAAAGGTATCCCTGGCCCCTTTGCTTATGCCCAGCTCAAAATTGGCATTGCCGGCATATCTTAAGAGGTCCGGACTTTCGTATACTTTCTTGGCATCATTTTTTATCACGTAGTTGAATACACTCAAGGCGTCATAGTATTGGCGCTTATCAAACAAGGCCTTACCGTATCCCACGCCGGCGGATGTAATATAGCTGTTATCCAGGGAGGATTGGAACACTTCCTTGTACAGCCTTAGCGCCTTGTCGGTATAATCTTTTTCATCGAATATCTCAGCCAGGTAAAACTGAACTTCCGGCATTCCCGTGTACTCGGGATAGCCGTTGCTGACGATGTTGAAATACCCTTCGGCAGCACTGATATTTTTCAGCCTTGCCTGAATCATGCCCACACCGGCATAGGCAAAAGGAACAAACCTGGACTGGGGGTAAGAGACCAGTGCATCCTGAAACATCTGCTCCGCCTGCAGGAGACCTGCGAAATCATCCTCGGCAACACTCATGTAAAACACATATGCTTTGAGATAGTAGACCTGTTCCAGGCAGGAAAAATTCTCCTGAAACATATATTGGTCCAGAAGGGCGTAGGCCTCCTTGTACAATTCCTTCTTGATAAGTAAAAGCGCATTTTGTACCGGCTTTGCCTCGCATCCCATCAAGGGATCTTCCCCCCGGGCCATATCGCTGATATCCCCCCGGAACTCACTTTTCAGCCGTTTCGGCGCCACGTAGACAGGCGGCGCCTGGGGCGAATCAGCCCTGGAGGGTACGGGTTCGGGTTTGGGTTTTTTCCGTATTTCGGACAGGGAGGCAACATAGGGGTCCGCCACCTCCGGCGCCTGAGCCGCAGGTTCTTTCACCTGGGGTGCAGGACTTGCGGCAGCCGTCCTTTCAGGTTTCTGCGGCTTTGATTCTGGCACCATTGCCACCTTAGGTGCCGGACGGTCCGCCATGGCGGAAATGCCCTGCGGCTTTTTCACCTCAGGCACGGGGGCTGCGGCAACCGCAGGCTGCCGTCCAGGAGTGGTCGTGGCTTTTCGATTGGTGTCAAGCCCCACTGTCAGACGGGTGTTTGACGCGTTAAACCCGGAGGTCAGTTTTCCATAGGACCGTTTACCCGCAACCACCACGGCAACCACATCACCGTCCAGGGATTCCACACTGACGGAATCAATGGCCGGATGCTTTGCCCCAATGAGCTTATACCCTCTTGCCAGCCGGACATTTTTAATGGCCACCAAGACTTCACGGTCACTGATCCGGATGACCTTTATGGGTGATTTCCCGGTCACATCAAACGCCACTGACAACGGGACGTCCGTTATCCGGATGCTTTTAATCTCGTTGAGCCTGGCCATGGCACTACCGGCAAGAATGAGCTGGGCGAGTATTACCAGGAATATTGCCCGACATATTGATGGGATGGCAGTTGCTTGTGTATTCATAACCTGTTCTTTGCCCTATGGGTTAATAGTTGGCAAACTATCAAAGCAAGTAATATGCCAGATCCTTTTCCATGTATCATATCAGATCAAGCCGGCAATTAAAAGCCTGTGAAAAAGGCAGATTAAGGTTATTTTTTTAACGGTGCTGGTGTGGGAAGGACGTCGGGTGTGTCAAAAAATTGGCATATCGGGTTCAGATTGTATATCCATCTTTTTTATCTTTTCCACCAGGGTGGTCCGGTTCATCTTCAGTATTTCTGCCGCTTTGGCTTTAACGCCGCCGGCTTCATTCATGGCATGGGATATCAGGGCCTTCTGGTATGCGTCAACCGCCTCTGAGAACCCGATCTCGTTTCTGAATACAGCCGCCACGGAAGACGCGTCCTGATTTCCCAAGACACCGGCCATGCACTGGGGCAAATCGTGGACCCCAACCGTATCCTCTTCCACCAGAACCGAGATTCGCTCCACCAGGTTTTCCAGTTCGCGGATATTGCCGGGCCATTCATATCCCAGCAGGGACTGCAGGGCATCATCGGAAAATGTCTTGTGGACAAACCCGGGCATCCGCTTGGCCAAGTTGTCCTGAAAATGGGAAATCAGAGGTAAAATATCTTCGGTCCGCTCCCTTAAGGGAAGAATATGAATGGGAATGACATTGAGCCGGTAATAGAGATCTTCTCTGAACGTTCCCTTTTCAATGGCAGCAGGAAGGTCTTTATTGGTGGCGGAAATGACCCGGATATCCACATCAATGGTCTGTGAGCCGCCCACCCGCTCAAACCGCCTCTCCTGCAGGGCCCGCAACAGCTTGACCTGAAGGTCGGCGCTCATATCTCCGATTTCATCTAAAAAAATGGTTCCCTGATCCGCAATTTCAAACCGGCCGATTCGCTGCCGGTGGGCACCTGTAAAGGCCCCTTTTTCATGGCCGAACAATTCACTTTCAAGCAATTCGCTGGGAATGGCGCCGCAGTTGATGATAACCATGGGGCCGTCTTTGCGGACGGAATTTTTGTGGATGGCCCTGGCGATGAGTTCTTTTCCGGTGCCGCTTTCTCCGGTAATGAGCACCGAGGAATCAGATTTGGAAACCTTTCGGGCGGTGTCCAGGACCTTTAGCAACCCGTTGCTGACACCTGCAATACCGCTGCGGTCAAATGGATGGTCTGTGGAGACGCCTGTGTCAGGTCCTTCACTTAAGGGGTCAGCCATAGGGGCGGTGCTCATTTCAAAATCTTTTTGAGTTTATCGGAAATGGCTTCTGCCGTGAACGGTTTCACAACATAGTTGGAAACCCCTGCCTGCACCGCTTCTATAACGTTCTGCTTCTGTGCTTCTGCGGTGACCATCAGGAAAGGCGCTGTTTTGTACTGGGAACTGGCACGAACCTTTTTCAAAAGTTCCAGCCCCGTCATTTTGGGCATGTTCCAATCAGATATGATCAAATCAATCTCCTGGCTTTCAAGGATCTCCCAGGCGGTTGTCCCATCATCAGCTTCCACAAGATTTTTAAAACCAAGCTGCTTGAGAATGTTCTTCAAAATACGGCGCATGGTAGCAAAATCGTCAACGATCAGAACCTTGATGGATGTGTCCATTGCCAGTAATTCCTCCTTAATTGGATTGTAACCCTTCTCTATCTGTCAAAACATACCTCAATTGTAAATTCCCCACCATCGGTCTGGAATGGAATGGCAATTTTCGGCCCGTCCGAATAGTGGCGGATGGTATGATTTTTACCGGTGATCACCGACGGTATGGCCGCTTTAAACACCTTGCCGACCTCGTCAAGCTCCCGCCGTGCCTGGCCGGATATCATATTGGTCAGCTCCCCCACAGCATCTGCGATGTCCTCGTTCAAGGAATCCATCTTTTCCCCGAACATATTGGATACAACCGTAAGAATACAGTTTTCCTCAAAGGTGACGGCAATGGTGCCGTGGGCCACACCGGTCAGTCCCAGAACGCCGGTGACGTCCCCCACCGCCACATTGTCTTTTTTAAGATACGGTTTGCCTGCCGTCACTGTTACAAATGCCATGGTCTCCAATACGTTTATGGTGGCGTTGATAAACGGGTTTATCAGCTTTACGTCCAAACCTGTCGCCTCCCTTTAAGATCAGGATCCCTCATCGCTGTTGTACCGCACGATATTCCGCAAATGGGCAAAGGTATCCACATCCATGGACTCAAAGCGAATCCCCACCCCCGTATCCGTCTGCCTGACGATGCAACCCTGGATCTCAAGCCTGAGGTCCTCCACCCCGCCGCTCAGATAAATATTGGCCACACAACGGGTATCCAGAGCAAATTCCTGGTTTGTCTGGGCAAACACCCCGTTTATACTCAAATCCTTTGAACTGGCATCCAGGATTACTTCTTTTCCCTCTGCCGTGAGTATAATTTCTATCCTGGTAGTAAATCCCACCCGGGGTTGTTTCCGCCTGTCGTCCTTATTTGGATTATCCATGGAAGATTTACTCCATTCAATAAATCGTCAGAGCTGTCATGCTCGCAATCAAATTAGCATATTTTAATTTTAGTCTCAAGCCATTAAACATCATCCGACAGCTCTTGATCCGCAATCCTTACAAAGGCCTCAACCGCTTTGGGATCAAACTGGGTTCCGGAATTTTTCCGGATCGTTGAAACGGCATCCGCCTTGGCCATTTTTTTCCGGTATGCCCTGTCAGACGCCATGGCGTCGTAACAATCAGCCACAGCCATAATACGGGCCAGTTTAGGAATATTTTCTCCTTTAAGACCATCCGGATATCCTTTACCGTCATAGCGTTCATGGTGATGCCGGATGATTTCCATTTCCCTGTCCCATAACCCCAGTTTACTTATAATATCCGCCCCGATCACCGGGTGTTCCTTGATTTTCTCGTACTCATCCTCCGTAAGACGCCCGGGCTTTAACAGGATATCGTCGCGGATACCTATTTTACCGATATCATGAAGGCTGCCGGCAAAATTGATCACATCAAGTTCTTCATCGGAACATCCCATTTCCTGAGCAATCATATGGGCATACTTGGCCACCCGGGTGGAATGTCGGCGCGTATACAGATCCCGCACCTCAAGGGCTGTAACAAAAGCATAAAGGGTTGAAAAAAGATTCTCGTATATATTTTCATACAGGGCAATATTTTCAATGGCGGACGCCGCCTTCTGGGTGATGAAGTTCATGTAATAGATATCTTTTTCACTGAACTTGCGCTCTTCATTAAAAATAAAGGCGGAGGCCACACCGAAAATCTTATCCCGGATTTTCAGGGGAACCACCATGAAGGAGCGAACCGGATCTTTGAGGGATTTTCTGGCATCTGTCATGAGACAGGGATTCTTGTCGGTTTCAAGGCAGTCTACAATGTAGTCTTTAACCGGCTCTGTGACATCCATTCCAAACGTCTGGCGGACTTCTTCGGTATGAAACTGGGAACTGGACTTGGCCACAAGAACCAGAGAGGCGTCCTGCTCGGAATAAATATGAAAAAACACCTTATCGGCCTTGAGGACCTCAACACCAAGGTCCACCACCTTACTGAAAATGTCGTAGCTGGAATCGGAGGCAGCGAAATCTTCCATCACCCGGTTCAGTGTATTGACCTCTTCCACCCGCCGCAACAGCTCATTGTTCAACTGCCGCAACCTTTCCTGCCGTTCCACTTCCTCTTTTAGAATCAGATTTTCAACAAAAAGTTCCCGTTCCCTCAAGATGCGCTTCAGGGTCAATTCCATCTGCTCCAGATTCACAGGCTTGATCAGGTAATCCACCACCCCGTTTTTCAGGGTTTGAATGGAATTTTCCAGGGAAGGATACCCTGTCATCACCACGACGGGAAGGGTGCTTTCGATCTGGCGGACCTTTTCAGCCAGCTCAAGGCCGTCCATGATCGGCATATTGATATCGGTGAAAATACAGCCGATTTTTTCTTGTTCAACGATCTTTAGGGCTTCAACCCCGTTACTTGCAGTATAGACCTCATACCCTTTTCGCTGAAAGTATCCTTCTGTTACATCCAGAATACCTTCCTCATCGTCAACAACCAGAATCTTAATCGTCTCTGTGTTCATCCACCCAATCCGTATGTTATTCGGTCCAGTGCAATAGAGTAAATGTATATGAAACCTTGGGTTTTATCAACAAAAAACCAATAAGCCCGCCGCCGAAAAGACAAGAACATTATTCTCAGTAACCACCGCATATTAAAACAAAATTCTTGACACAACAAATGAAAATGAATATTTTACGGTTTTCACCCAAAGCAAACATATAATAACGGTTGAACAGATATGGACACAACAGATCTGGAAATACTAAAGATCCTTCAAAAAAAGGCCAGGATCCCCAACGTTGAAGTGGCCCGCACCATCGGTATGGCCCCTTCGGCCATTCTGGAAAGGATCAAAAAGCTCGAAGCCCGGGGGGTTATCCAGGGATATGAAGTACGGCTTAACCCTGAGATGTTCCACTGCGACATGACCTCTTTTATCCATGTCCAGGTGAGCGCCCCATGCCGCGTCCGGGAAACAGGCAAACAGCTCTCCGTCATTGAACAGGTCCAAGAAGTACATTACCTGGCCGGAGAAGACACCCTGATGGTCAAAGTAAAAACCGCGGACAACAAAGAACTGGCCCAAATCATTCAAGAAAAAATCGCCGCCCTGGAAGCGGTGGTAAACACCCGGACAACCATCGCACTTTCCACCTTCAAGGAAAGCGCTAAAATCCGGCTGCCCGACCAAATATAAACCGGCAACCGGCACGTATATATAAGGAACACACACCATGCCCATGTCATCCGCATTTAAAAACAGACTGACACCCATCCTCCCTGATGTGGTGGATACCTTCGGCACCCCTTTCCACATTTACGATGAAGCAGGGATACTTGATACCTGCGACCGCCTGAACCAGGCCTTTTCCGCCATTGACGGATTCAAGGAATTTTTTGCTGTCAAAGCCCTGCCCAACCCGGCGATCATGTCCCTGCTCAAAAGTAAAGGATTCGGATTTGACTGCTCGTCAATTCCGGAACTCACCCTGTCCCGCCGGGTGGGCAGCCGTGGAGACGATATCATGTTCACCTCCAACAACACCAGCATCGCCCAGTTCAGTGCCGCACTGGACCAGGAGGGCTGCATTATCAACCTCGATGACATCTCCCTTTTGCCCAAACTGCCTGAGGTGCCCGAATTGCTTTGCTTCAGATACAACCCCGGCGCAAAACGAAGCGGCAACAGCATCATCGGCAACCCTGTGGAAGCCAAATACGGCGTCAGCCACGACCAGATATTCAGGGCCTATGAAGCAGCCATGAAAATGGGCGTAAAACGGTTCGGCATCCACACCATGCTCGCCTCCAACGAACTCAACCACCAGTATATGATTGATACGGCAGACATGCTGCTGGCCCTGATTCAGGAACTCCACGACCACCTCGGTATCCGGTTTGAGTTCATCAACATCGGCGGAGGTCTGGGGATTCCGTACACACCGGACGCCCCCCGGTTCAACATCCAGGGCATGGCCGAAGGTATTGTCCGCTCCTTTGAGCGATTTACCGCTCAAAACCAGTGGGCGCCCAAACTCTACATGGAAAGCGGCCGGTACATCACAGGCCCCCATGGCGCATTGGTCACCACCGTCATCAACCACAAGGAAATATACAGAAACTACGTGGGGGTGGATGCCTCCATGTCATCTCTGATGCGCCCGGGGATGTACGATGCCTACCACCACATCCACATCAACGGCAAGGACGATGGCTTGCCCCTACGCACCGTTGACGTTGTGGGCGCCCTGTGTGAGAATAACGATAAATTTGCCGTTCAGCGGGAACTGCCAAAAACCGAAGAGGGAGATCTCCTGGTGATCCATGACACCGGTGCCCACGGCCACGCCATGGGCTTTAACTACAACGGCCATATGAGACCGAAAGAGCTGCTGCTTCGCTCCGATCTCACCGTTGAGATGATCCGCCGGGCGGAAACCATGGATGATTATTTCGCCACACTCAATTTTGAACCCAAAACATTTCGGGGATAAAACACCAAAGATGAGACAGGTGATACCATGACGTATTGCATGATTCTGACAACCTGTTCAACTGAGGCCGATGCCGGAAATCTGGCATCGGCCCTGGTGGAAAAAAAACTTGCCGCCTGTGCCCAGATCCATCCGGTGACCAGCGTGTATACCTGGGAGGGTGAGGTTCACAAAGATCCGGAATTTCGCCTGATCATTAAAACAAAGTCATCATTATATGACAGGGTGGAACATTTCATCAGGGAAAACCACAGCTATGAGGTCCCCCAGATCGTCATGATCCCTATGGGAAAAGGGCTTTCGGAATACCTGAACTGGATCGACGAGACAACGCTTTAAGCAGCAGTGCTGTGGACCACCTGAGAATCAGTCAAACTTTTTCGCCACAAAGGCCCGGGCCTTTTCCGGGTCATCTCCGCGGCACTGCCCTTTTTCCAGAGCAAATTCAAGGGCGCGTTCCCGGTCTTTCCCGTTAACTGCGAGCCACATCAGGCCTGACAATGCTCCCATACCATGGGGATTCAACTCACGGGCCTTTAAAAATGCGGACTTGGCACCTGCAAAATCCCCATTTTTATACCGTCCCCATCCCAAAAGATTTTGAATGAGATAGGAGTCCGGTGACAGTTCAACCGCCCTATGGAAACTGGTCAGGTCGATGGTCGCCACATCCTTGTTCACGTAACTTCGATAAAGACACAAAAGCCCATGCCCTAGCTGATCCATCCCTTCCGGGGACATGGGTTCGTCCCATCCCCCTGCATCCCTGCCGCCGTATCCAAGTCCTGTGTCATCAAGCCAGTTGAAAAATGCACCACGAAATCCTTTCAACCCATCAGAAAATGTCAGCGAGAAATCATTTTCCACGGCCATATGGTCACGGGTATCGTGGATCACCGTCCGGATGGGAATATTGCCGTCTGCGCCTTCCCCATAACAACCCTCCACCCAGAAACGCACCTTTTCCCGTTCCCCCAGTGCCTGAATATCCGGATAAGGCTTGTTGCCAAAGCAATAGGCCGCTAATGCCCCCGTGTCCGGAAAAATATTTTTCACCCGCCATCCGAACCAGCACTCCAAAAATCCCGGGTGGAGGCAGAAAAGATTTCCCAGAAAAAAATGGATGCCCAATCCCCTGCCGTCCGATTCCGATTGTCCGATCTCATGCCGGAAGGGCATAACGATGATCTTGTCCCTGCCCTCCCCTGCGGCCACTTTTGATCCCGGCACACTGCCTCCCTATATTTTAAGCTCACTGAGACTCAGTTCGGTGACCCGGGTGATATTTTCCCTAAGATCAGCCTCAAAGGCGGCCTGCTGTTCTCCACTCAATGATTCCCAACGTTCCGGCAGCATATCCATCCCCAGGGCAGAATACCTTTCCCGGCGTTCGGTGACGATCACCCGGCTGCTGTTCCGGCGTTTCAAGATGAGCTGCATGGCCACATAGGACCTGGCAGGTTGATTGATCAGGCCGAGCAGGAACTTCCGGTCCAAAAATCCGCAGCCAAATACCGTCTCCGACTTGAACACCTGCCGGGGGACAATCTCTATCAGCATATCCACCTGGCCGGATGCCAGCACAGCCTCGTCCGCCACATTTTTTGTCTCATACCCTTTATCCGCAAGATGTGCGGCAACCGTTGTCGTAAACTGATCTTTAACAGACAGGGAATCCATCCTGTAGGATCTATGCCCGGCCACAAGGGTTCCCTTTTTCAAATAGAGCGGGTGTTCCGGAAAATGGTTTAAAATCCCAAAGACTTTGGGCGGCAGCCCCGAATCTTGGTCAGGCCAGAGCATATTCCATATCCCGCAGCCGGACAGCATCAGGGCTGCCGTTATCACAAAAACAATCTGTCTTAGAGTGCTCATCTTTTTTCCCCGGATGTCAGGCGTGATTTTTAGATTTGATACTAACATCCTTTAACAGCAGGGGTAAAGACCTGGATCATTCTCTTTCGTTTAGTTCAGGAATTCCCTGCGCCACGCACGGCCTTGGCGCGTACCGGTATTTCATGGCCTCTCCCTGGCGTATCAGGAAGTTCCCGGCCCCGATCCACAGCCTTGCCCAGACGCCCTGCCCTTGCTTTTTTTGCGACGATCGCAGCTGCCTGAGGCGGGCCTCATTCTCAAATTCCTTCTGCCTTTCTTTTGCCATGATTTCCAGAAAATAGGCGTCGTTTGACATGCCTCCTCCTTTCCGTAAAGACACTCGAAGTGTTACAATTAAAAATGCCCCAGACCGCTCAGTCCCGAATCACCGGGAGGCTGACGCAACAACTCTTTAACCGCATCCGCCAGCACCTCCACCCCTTCCGTAATACGCTCCCGGCCGGTCCATGCCCAACTTAGCCGAAAGGCGTTGACGAAGCGTTGGTCCATATCAAACACCGGTCCGGGAACCAGATTGATCCCCTTGTCCAGCACCGAAATCAACAGCGCCACGCTGGAATATCCTTTTGGGAGGGTGACCCAGAGGGCAAAGCCCCCGTTGGGACGGGTCCATTCAACCCCCTCCGGCATCAATTGTTCAAGACAGGACAGCATGGTATCCCGCCGTCTGAGATAAATTTCCCTGACCCTTTCCAGATGACGATCATAGGCCCCGGAACGAAGGTATTGAAGGGCAACACCCTGCATCAGTGGCGGGCCGGTCTGGGCCATGAGACGCTTTATCCTGGCAAACTCCGTGATCCGCCGCCGGGAACCGATCATCCATCCCAGACGGATTCCCGGCATCAAGGGTTTGGACAAGGATGAAATCACGATGACCCGCCCTTCACCCAGCAGGTTGATCATGGGCTTGGGAGGCTTGCCTTCAAACCGCAGATCCTGATAGACCTCATCCGAAAGGATGATACCGTTGTTCTTTTCCGCCCAGGCAGCTATTTTCCGGCGCTGCTCCGCCATGACATCTTCACCCACGGGATTGTGGAAATCCGGGCAGATGCTCAACAGATGAGAATTCGGCCCGGAGAACCGCTTCAGTTGTTCCGCCACATCCCATCCCCTGTCGCCGATCACGGTGTCCACCCAATTGCCGTTGCCCACAAAGGCATCCACTATTCCCTGGAACCCAGGAGCCTTGATGATTACCTGCCGGCTTTTTTCCGCCGCATCCCTGGCCACAATGCAGGCCCCCTGCTGAGCGCCGTTGGTGATCAGCACCTGTTCAGAAGAAATCCTAACCCCTTTTTCTTCGTATCGCGCTGCAAGGGTTTCCCTAAGCGCAGCCATCCCCCGGAGATCACCATACTCCGTATATCTGCGGGTATCATCTGCCATGGTGGCAGCCACCATTTTTTCAAACACCCCGTCTTCCAACAGCCCCGGATCGGGGACCCCTTTGGAAAAATCAATGACGCCGGGCTGGGATGCCACGTTCATCAAGTCGCACAACCCTTTGGACACCCGTTGCCGGAACTGTCGGGCAGCCTGAGCCGGCCGAATCAGTCGACCGGGCTCGGAAAGGGCAACAGAAGGGATGCGGTCCGGTCCGCCACCCAGTGCATCAATGTCGGCAGCCTCCGAAATAAATGTTCCCCTCCCAACATGACAATGGGTCAAGCCCTGCGCGTTTAGATCTTCCATGGCCCTGCGAATGGTTGCCTGGGTAACGCCGACCTCCTTGGCAAAGGCTGACACCGCTGGCAGTTTATCCCCCGGTGACAACGCCCCGTCCAGAACGGCCTGCCGGATACTGTCACGGATCTGAACATACAAGGGTTTGCCTGATTTCTTGTCTATCTGTATGGATACCATAGCCCCTCCTAAATTAATACAGCATTAATACTGTACTAATAACGAAGAGGTCAAGCAGAATTTGACAACGGCCTATGCCATCTTTTTAAAGATTTGCTATGGGAAACTGCATGTCGGCTTTATAAACAGGGGGAGGGACACAAATATGAAAAAGGAGTGATAAAGGCAGCAGAGAAAAAACAGCGGTATAGCGACACCTGAAAAGATAATTCAGCTCTACCGCCGAAAATGACTTAAAGCAAAAAAAGCGTGAAAAAAAAGAGCGTATCAATCATCTAAAAGATGTTTAACACTTTCATAGGACATCGAGGCATGCGCCTTGCCCAAGGCTGTAGAACGCCCTAAGGCCTGCATCTTTGTGAAGATGTCAGTTTCATCGGTGAAGTCAAGCTCCAGCGATGCGGCACGGCCCTCGTCTGAGAGGCTTACGGTGGCTGCCCCAGCGGGCATCTTTTCCAGCGGCGCTCCTGCCGCCCCTTTTGCTTGCGCCGCCTTGTTTTCCGGCAGAAGGTGTGACGGCCCCTGTTGGGACAGGTCAATGTTGGTTTTCTGGTAACTTACATCGGGATTGATTTCCATGGCATCCTCATCTTATTTGTACCGTTATCACAGTTTTTTTATTGGGTCCGGCAAAAGAACAAAGCAAATTCAATGCCGAACTTCAACCCGCTGTATACATAAAGAAAATAGATAAACGGACAGAGATTGAAGGGAAAGAATTGCCGGTAAACGCGGTGGATTCTTCCATGGGTAAGCAAGGTTGTTCCCTTTGCTTTACACCACGTCCCATTATTGCTAATGAAAGTGCCATGAAGACAAATTCCGATATCCCCCCCCAAAAGCTCACCGGTAATAATCTGCTGCGTCTGGTGCTTATTCTTGCCACGGCAATTGCCATCATCTTTTTATGGGCAAGATCGAACGGGCTGTCTGAACTTCGCAGCATCGCCGCAGAACGGCTGGTCTTATACAAAGGCACCCTGAACTCGGCCCTGGAAAAATACAGGTATCTTCCCTACTTTCTGTCCAGAGACGAAACCGTGGTCCAGATGCTTTCCGGCCGCTCCGGCAAAGGTGTTGTGAACACACTGCTTGAAACCGCCAACAAAAAGGCGGGCTCGGCCCAGATTTTTATCATGGATAAAAACGGGGAGACGGTCTGTGCCAGCAATTGGAACACTTCCACCACCTTTGTGGGGCAAAATTACGGCTTCCGGCCCTACTTTAAAGACGCCATGGCCGGGGGTGAAGGGGGATTTTACGCCATCGGGGCAACCACGGGAACTCCCGGATATTTCATGTCCCATCCTGTTTATGACTTCCAAAAAGCAGCAGGTGCCGCCCCCATCGGCGTGGTGGTGGTGAAAGTGGATCTCTCCGGGCTTGAACGGCACTGGATGGAAGGCGGTGAAATTGTTTTCGTGTCCGATGCCAACGGGGTCATCTTCCTGTCGGGGAATCCCGGCTGGAAATACAAAAGCCTTCTTCCCCTGTCTGCGGAAATACTGAAAAATATCCGGCAGCGAAAGCAGTACAAGGGAATCAACCTGACACCCCTGCCACTGGAAAGAGGCTCAGCCGGGCAGGACAATTGGATACGCATCGGCACAGAGAAATTTTTTCTGGGCAGCCTCTTTCTGGAGTCCTTCAACTGGCAGCTCAATTACCTCATTCCCTGGAACCGCCTGGAAAAACAGGTGAACTTCGCCCTGTACATTTCATCGGCGGCCGGGGTGCTGCTGATCCTGAGCATTCTTTTCGCCCAGGAACGCCGATTGAAAAAGCTGTCCCAGCAGAAAGCCATGGAGGCGGAAAAAATCGGCCGGATCAACCGGAAACTCAAACGGGAGGTGGAAGAACGGCGCAGGACAGAGACCCACCTGCGGCAGACTCAGGAGGAATTGGTGCAAAGCGCAAAACTTGCGGCACTGGGGCAGATGGCGGCCGCCATCGTTCATGAACTGAATCAGCCCATCTCAGCCATCCGCACTTATGCGGCCTCCTGCAGGCTGATGGCCGGCCAGGGAAAGACCGAAGATCTAACTGCCACCCTGATGTCCATCTCTGACATCACCAAAAGTATGGAGGGCATTACCCGGCAGCTCAAGGATTTCTCCAGAAAATCCCCCCTGGACATGAGGCCGGTCAATGTGGAAGCGCCGGTGGCCCGGGCAGTGGATCTCATGCGTTACGCCATTGATGAGGCGGGCTGTAGCCTTTCCATCCGTAAACCGGAAGTACCGCTCTCCGTGATGGGCGACCGGCTCCGGCTGGAACAGGTATTTGTCAACCTGATCAAAAACAGCCTTGATGCCATGGCCGGGCAGGAAAACAAGATAATATCCGTCCGGTTCCGGGAGGAAGACGATACGGTCTGCATCCACTTCCGGGATTCAGGGCCGGGCATCGAACCGGATCTGAAGGACAAAATCTTCACCCCCTTTTTTACCACCAAGGCTAAAGGAGACGGTTTAGGCTTGGGCTTGTCAATTTCGGCAGGGATTGTTAAAGAAATGTCCGGAAGACTTGCACTGGAGGAAGCCCGCGGCCCCGGGGCGTCATTTTCAATCCGCCTCAGAAAGGAAACCCTCAAGGATACCCCATGACAACACCGGATATCTACATTGTTGATGATGACAAGGCCATGCGGCAGTCCACCCGCCAGTGGCTGGAACTTGCCGGATATAGGGCGAAGGATTTCGACCGGGCCGGCAAGGTGCTGGATAGTATTGACCGGAACATGAACGGTATCATTATCTCCGATGTGAAAATGCCAGGGATGGACGGGCTTGAGTTTCAAAAAGCCCTGGCGGATATCGATCCGGATATCCCGGTGATCCTCATCACGGCCCACGGTGATATTTCCATGGCCGTGGAGGCCATCCGCAACGGAGCCTACGATTTCCTGGAAAAACCCTTTGAACCGGAACGGATCCTGGACTCCGTACAACGGGCCGTGGAAAAACGGCGGCTGGTCATGGAAAACCGGGAACTGCGCAGCCAGCTCACTGCGGCCCAGGGCCTGGACGCCCGTCTGGTGGGCGGTAACAATAGAATGCGGGCCCTGAAACAGCAGATCATGGGGCTGGCCCCCACCGAGGCCACCATCATGATCATCGGTGATACCGGTACCGGCAAAGAAGTGGTGGCCCGCTGCCTTCATGACTGGAGCCGGCGCAAGGATGCCCCGTTTCTGGCCGTCAACTGTGCCGCCATCCCCGCCACTATGGCGGAAAGTGAATTATTCGGTTATGAGGCAGGCGCATTCACCGGCGCCCGGCAAAGCCACCGGGGCAAGCTGGAGGCCGCAGCCGGCGGCACCCTCTTTCTGGATGAACTCTCCTCCATGCCCCTGGAGATCCAAGGCAAACTGCTCAGGGCCCTGGAAAGCCGGCGGGTAACCCGCCTGGGGTCCAACACCCCCAAGCCTCTGGACTTCCGCCTGATCACGGCCATGAACATCACACCGGACGAGGCCATTGAATCGGACAAGCTGAGAAAAGACCTCTATTACCGGCTAAACACCATGGAACTGACCATTCCGGCCCTAAGGGACCGCAAAGAGGACATCAGCCCGCTTTTCTCCCTCTTCCTTGAACGGGCGGCAGAGATGTACGACTGCCGGCCGGATATGCCGGGGCCTGCCGGTTTTTCCGCCCTCATGGCCCATGACTGGCCGGGCAACGTCCGGGAACTCAAAAGCGTGGCAGAACGGTATGTGCTCTCGAACCTTGCCAGAGAAGAACGGCTCTCCAAACTCTTGGCTCCGGACACATCAGCCGAAGATCTGAAAGGGGCGTCCCTGCCGGAACAGGTCCGCCACTTTGAACGCCACCTGATCAAGGATGCCTTGAAACGCCACAGCGGACAGATCAGCAAAGTCATGGCGGAACTGGGGATCCCCAGACGGACCCTGAACGAAAAGATGGCCAGGTACAGCCTGTCCAAAGACAAACTTTAGTCCCCAAAACCTAAACCGGCCAAAGCCATCGGCAAAAATCCGCCCACGGCCCGACCGGATTTCGGCAGATATCTGCCCAGCGCAAATCGTTGCAAGCCAAAACGATAGAATTTACAGTATATTACCTATCACATCCACCTGGCACAGCCTTTGCTCTAACCCAGGTTCAAATGAATGACACCGGATATCCCGGAACCAAGATGAGAACCCTTTAACATGTAGAGGTGACACAATGAAACAGTCCAAAAGTAAGATGTGCAAAAGATTTCTGGCAGCAACTTGTCTTCTGGTAGCAACCCTTTGTTTTGCCATGCCCGCCACAGCAGCCAAGGCAGACCGCAGCTACCTGCTGACAACGGCCAGTACCGGCGGCACATTTTATCCGGTGGGGGTGGCCCTTTCCACCCTGATCAAAGTCAAGCTGCAGCCCAAGCATAAAATCGGCATGTCCGCCATCAATTCCGCAGGCTCGGGGGAAAATGTCAAGCTGCTCCGGGAAAACGAGGCACAGTTCGGAATCCTCCAGGGACTATACGGTTACTGGGCCTGGAAAGGCATCGGCGCGGTGAAATCCGACGGCCCCCAGAAAAATTTGAGATCCATCACCATGCTCTGGCAGAATGTGGAGCAGTTCACCATGCTGGCCAAATATGCCAAAACCGGCACCATAGAGGATCTGGCTGGCCTGAAAGGCGAACACCTGGCCCTGGGTAAAAAGAACTCCGGCACCCTGGGGTCCAACACCTTCCTGTTGAATAACCTGGGACTGAATCCTGCAGAAGACTTCAAACTGGTCCACGTGGGATACGGCCCCAGTGCCGACGCCCTCCAGAACGGCCAGGTGGTTGCCATGAGCACTCCGGCCGGTGTCCCCACAGGGGCAGTGACCCGCGCAGTGGCCACCATGGGAAATAAACTCACCTTTCTTAACTTTACCGACGAACAGATGGTGAAGGCGGACGGCGGCCTTGATCTGTGGACCCGCTTTGTGATCCCGGCAGGCACCTATCCCAAGCAGACCGCGGATATCAAAACCATTGCCCAGCCCAACTTCCTTGCGGTTCGGGCCGATGTGGACGAAGAGGCCGTATACCTGATCACCAAAACCATCTACGAAAACCTGCCCTTCCTCACCGCCATCCACAAGGCCACCAAGGCCATGTCCCTGGATAAATCCATCAAGGGCCTGCCCATGCCCCTGCATCCGGGTGCCCTGCGCTACTACAAGGAAGCCGGTCTGACAATTCCGGAACGTCTGGTGACAAAATAACCTGAGACGGCCCTGAATCAAATGGCTGCCGCCTTCAGGCGGCAGCCGGAAAAACCCCAATGTCGAAACGCAGCAGCAAAGCGGCGTAGAAGCACAGCAGCGAAGCAGCGCAGCGTGAGTGAAGGAGGCCAGGCCATGGAAGAGACGGATCTGAGGGAAAAAACATTGCTGGTACTTGGGGCGGGAATCGCCCTGGTGCACATCTATTTCAACACCATCGGCATACTGCCGGGACTGTGGCGGAACGCCATCCACTTTGCCGGTTTTGCCCTCATGTGCCCGCTGGTTTATCCCTTGTCCATACGGGGCAATTCTTCCAAAGCAACTTTAGGCCTGGATATTGTTTTGGGTATCCTGGCAGCCTTTTGCGCCGTCTACATGGTTGCCATGGAAGATGCCATTTACGACCGGGGGGTCCGGATGGTCCTTCCCGAGTGGGTGGCCGGCGTCATCCTGATCCTGGCCGCCATCGAACTCACCCGGCGGACCACCGGTATGATCATTCCCGTACTCATCATCCTGGGCCTGACCTACGTGGGATGGTGGGGCGGACTGCTGGACGGCATTTTTTCCTTTAAAAGCATGAATCCGGAAACCATCCTTTTCCGCAGTGTTTACGGGGACGACGGGATCTTCGGCAACATCGCCAGCATCTCCTCCACCTTTGTTTTTATGTTCATCCTCTTCGGCGCCTTTCTCTTGAAATCCGGTGCCGGAGACTTTGTCATTGACCTGGCCAGGTCCGTGGCCGGCAAACTTCCCGGCGGTCCGGGGCTCGTGGCGGTATTTGCGTCGGGCCTCACCGGGACCATCTCCGGATCAGCCATTGCCAACACCGCCTCCACCGGGGTCATCACCATTCCCCTGATGAAAAAGGCGGGATTCCCGGCCAAATTTGCCGCAGGTGTGGAAGCGGCCGCCTCCACCGGCGGCCAGATCATGCCGCCCATCATGGGTGCCGGGGCTTTTGTCATGGCCAGTTACACCCAGATTCCTTACACCACAATCATTGCCGTATCCGTACTGCCGGCTATCCTCTACTTTGCCACAGTGGCCTTTTTCGTGATTATTGAGGCCAAACGCAACGGGATTCAGACAACGGACACCGAGGATACCCCCAGAGCCCTTGCGGTTTTAAAACAGGGCGGCCTGCCCTTCCTGATCCCCATTGCCCTGCTCATCGGCATGCTGATCTCAGGCTTCACCCCCTCCTATGCCGCAGCGGTTTCCATCCTGGCCGTGGTGGTATTTTCCTGGTTCACCCCCAATAAAATCGGCCCCAAGGGTATCTTCGAAGCCTTGGGACTGGGGGCAAGGAACATGGTCATGACCGCCATCCTGCTCTGCTCAGTGGGACTGGTGGTGAACGTCATTGCCACCACAGGGGTGGGCAACACATTTTCCCTGATGATCAACAACTGGGCCGGCGACAGCCTGATGATCGCCTTTGTCCTCATCGCCCTGGCCTCACTGATTCTGGGCATGGGGCTGCCGGTTACCGCCTCCTACATCGTACTTGGCACCTTGTCGGCCCCGGCCCTGTACAACCTCATCGTTGACGGCCAGATCATCCAGATCATGATGGACGGCAGCTTTCCCGAACAGGCCAAGGCCCTGTTCATGATCGTCAAGCCCGAGGCCATGGAGATGCTCTCCGCCCCCATGGCGGAATCCGCGGCCAGGGACCTTATGGCCCTGATGCCCCTGGAACTTAAATCCAGCATCCGGGAAAGCGTGCTTCCCGGCCCTGTCCAGACCTATGCTCTCCTGTCCGCCCACATGATCATCTTCTGGCTCAGCCAGGACAGCAACGTCACCCCGCCGGTCTGCCTGTGCGGATTCACCGCCGCAGCCATTGCCAAAACACCACCCATGGCCACCGGCCTGGCCTCATGGAAAATCGCCAAAGGCCTTTATATCGTTCCCCTGCTCTTTGCTTACACCGCTATTCTAAGCGGCAGCCTGGCGGTGAAGCTGGAAATCTTCGCCTTTGCCCTGGTGGGTCTTTTTGCCATTGCCTGCGGCCTCCAGGGACATATGAAATCACACCTGTCACCGGCTGTCCGGGGGCTTTTAACCGCAGCCGGTACAGCCATGCTCTGGCCGGGTATGATCTGGGTTCACCTGGGAGGGGTTGCTGTCTTTGCCGCGGTGTGGGTAATGCACGGCAACACCGCGGCCGGCAATTTAAAACCCGGGACAAGTTCCGGGTAATACATCATATCACCGGAACGGCCAGCCCCTTGAGAATGAGCCGGAGGGAAACCACCACGAGCAACAGCCCCAGGATGCGGCGGAACATCCCCTCTGAAATGAGATTAAAGGTGCGGTTTCCCAGCCAGATACCGCCCCCCATGGCCGGCAGCATCAGCAGCCCCCAGACCAGCACCTGTTGGTTGAAGAGTCCGGCTGCTATAAAGGTGGCGGTCTGTGCCACGGCCGCCGGTATAAAGATCAGCACAAGCAGGCGCCGCAGACGCCGTTTGTCCAGTGCCCGGGAGAAATGGAGCACCAGGGGCGGCGCATTGATACCGATGAATCCCCCGCAGAACCCGGCGAAACAACCAACGCAAAGATCCGGTAAAGCGGCTGCCCCCGGTGCCTCGCAGGTCTCCCGGGGGGCAGGCACCCGGATGAGGAACCAAAGGGCCGTCAACAGAAATGCACCGCCCAGTATCAACTGGAACAGACGGCCCGGCACCGCACTCAGTGCGATCGCACCGGCCACAGAGCCTGCCACCATCAAAACCGAAATGGGCACCCAATACCGCCGGGACAGGGGCAAAGGATCCACCCGGACCATGCTCAGTCCCCCGAAAATATTGATAAATGAGGCCAGCACCACCGTAAGCCTGGGCTCAATGAACACGGATCCCAGGGCAACGATGACGGTTGTCGTACCGGTTCCGGTCACCCCTTTAAGAAAAAAAGCGGCCAGCGCCACCAGGGGGATTAAAAAATATTCCACAAGTCATCTTCCGATTGGTTAATACCTGTATCACCACCGGGCAGAACCATAGCCGACCACGGCACCTGACGCAAGCAAAAGCCAAAAATTCGCCGGTGCGCAAAAAACATCCCCTTGCCAATCCGGGGCTAAGTTTGAGATAACAAAAGGGAAATCCTTAGCCGGCCGCGAATCCGACCAACTTCCGGAGGGCAGTTGAATTGCATCAAAAACTGGTTCCCCTTTTAATCGTCTTCGCCCTATTTGCTTCGGGGTGTGCAGGCACGCTTCCTGACAGGACCCGGGCCCCAAATTCCTATGCAATTCCAAAGACCTTGGACACACGGCTGGGACAACTGGCTGAGGCGCAGACAACCGGCCGGGAAGACAATTCAGGGTTCCACCTGCTTTCAGGGGGGCTTGATGCATTTGTGGCACGGGCATTCATCGCCGAGCATGCCCAGGTGAGCCTGGATGTTCAATACTATCTTTACAATAACGACCTGGTGGGCCGGCTTTTTACCTGGCAGTTGATCCGGGCGGCGGAACGCGGGGTCCGGGTCAGGCTCCTGGTGGATGACATGGACTGGGAAGGCCGGGATATGAATGCCTCGATCATGGCCCATCATCCCAACATTGAAATACGCATTTTCAACCCCTTCAGCAGAGGTGTATCACGGATATCCCAGTTGATCGCCCGCTACGGCACCGTAACGCGGCGGATGCACAACAAATCCGTCACGGCAGACAATCAGGTCACGATTCTGGGCGGCAGAAACATCGGGGACGAATATTTCCAGGCCAACCCGGACCTTGCCTTCACAGATCTGGACGTCCTGGCCATCGGCCCGGTGGTAAATGAAGTATCCCGTTCCTTTGACAGATACTGGAACAGTGATCTTGCCTTTCCGGTCCACCTGCTGAACCCGTCTAAAATCAACCCACATCAATTTGATGCCGCAAGACTTGAACTTGCAACATTCATCAAGCAACAATCGGATTCCGCGTATATATCCGCCATGGGCAATTCAAAGCTGGCAAAGCAACTGCAACAGGGGCAACTGGATTACCACTGGGGACCGGCCTCAATCGTCTCCGATCAGCCAGAAAAGATATCCACAGGATTTGAACAGACAGAGTATCATCTTGTCCCGCAACTGGCACCCCACTGGGAAGCTGTGAAAAACGAGCTTCTTATATTTTCCCCCTACTTCGTGCCCGGCAAAGAGGGGACCGCCTTTTTGACGGAATTGGTTCGCAGGGGCGTCCGGGTAAAAATACTGACAAATTCACTTGCCTCCAACGACGTGCGTATTGTCCATTCCGGATATATAAAATACAGAACAAAACTTCTCAAAGGCGGGGTGGAACTGTATGAGATGAATACAAAAAGAAATGCCGGAGAAAAAGATTCCTTTTCCGGCGCCTCGGTATTCAAAGGCTCGGGCAAGGCCAGCCTCCATGCCAAATCATTTGTTTTTGACCGGGAAAAAGTTTTCATCGGTTCCTTGAACCTTGATCCCAGATCCATTTACCACAACACTGAAATCGGGGTGTTGCTGACATCCCGGGGGCTTGGCCAGACAATGGGAGAGGGGTTTGATACCATGACCCAGACCCGGGCATTCAGGCTGGAACTTGTGACGGACCGTTACGGCAAAAGCCGCACGCTCTGGCACGGCACGGTGGATGGAAAAACAAAAACATTTTCCATGGAGCCTTACAGCAGCCTCTGGGACCGGTTTAAAACCAACCTTTTAAGCCTGCTTCCCCTGGAATCCCAACTGTAATTTAGTTGATACGCCAAAAACCCGGGATCGCAGAAGGTACAAAGCGGTTCCGCTCTCACCGCAGGATCCGGATCTTAAAACCTTTCGATGAAAGTCAGGGCATAGCGCTAAAACCGGCCGGCTATTTCATCTCAATATGTGAGACACATTCTGTCGCATCAGGGTTTTCACGGGCATGGGACTCATAGGTCCATCCGTCCCACACATTTTCAATGATCTGCTCCAGCAGGGGATGGACCAGGTTTTCCGCCTGCTTGCCGTAAAGCAGGTCGATATGGTTGGCCCCCTCAATGATGAAATCAATGAGCTGGCTTTTTTCCGGAAGGATCTCCACCTTGCGCAGATCATCCACATGTTCCAGACGGTAAACCTTCTTGTATTTATGGGGATAAAACCGGCTGTAGCGGACATTGTGCAGCGGGGCAAGGCAGTCTTTGGCACCCCAGAAATGAAACAAGGGGATATCCTTGGGAAAAAATGAGTAATGGTGGGTGTAGTTCAGTTCGGATCTGTCCATCCGTTTAAAACCGTTTCCGTCATACACCGCCTTGAGAAACTGGAACCCCAGCCCCAGGGGAATGGACTCGGTGGCCACTTCCAGGTAACGCTCCACAAAATGCTTGTCCCCCTTGTGGTTTTCCGGGCAGATCAGGAAGTTCAGGCCGCCCACGTCCCGGTTGTAGATGGAACGGGAAACGGTCTTCACCAAGGGCAGACGGGTGACCAGCATGGCCGCTTCCTGGATGGGGATATGGGAAAACCTGAAAATCCGGGCCAGGTGGTTCAACCACAGGGCCGAGGGGAAAAAGACATGGGAGTTCCTGTCAAAGCGCCGGGGTGACCCTAAAGAGACAATGCCCTTAACGGTTTTCATGGACGCCTTTGCCACGGATTCCGGCGGCAGCACCCGGTCCAGCTCCCGTTTCCGTTTCTCCGGCATTTTAAGTTTGTCAAAATCCTGTCTCAAAGCCCAGTTCAGGACCATGTTTTCCGACACCAGCCCGCCCATGCTGTGTCCCACAAGAATGGAAGGCTTGCCGCAGCTTCTCTGGGTAATAAAGTTCAGCACTGTTGGCAGATCGTGGTCGATCAGGGTATCCACGGTGTAGTTGGGGTCAAAGCGGCCGCCGTTGACACCCACCCCCCGGGGATCGAACAGATATGTCCAGTTTTTATTGTCTGCCAGATTTTTGGCAATGGAGTAGCGGTTGCTCATGTCCCAGCAGTAGGAATTGTTGGCAAAACCGGGAACCAGAATCACCGAAGGGTTGCTGTCTCCGGCTGTGACCCCTTCCATTTCCAGAAGCCGCCGGAACTTTATGGATTTCCCTTTTTCAGTGAAATCCTGGTAGTAGACGATCTCATAATCCCCACGGCCGTTTTGCTCCCGCTCATCCACTTCGCTTTCAAAATAGGCGGGCTGGCGTGCCGATTTGAGGGCCTCTTTCACGATGTTGCGGCGGAAGGCTTCACTGTAGATGTCTTCCGTGTACTTGGCATCGATATTCAGCCGTTCCTCGGTAATCCGCGTCAGGCTGGAGCGCTCCAGAAGAATTATCTCCTCGGTGAGTCTGATCTCACCGTTTTCAAGCTCTTCGAAAAGGATATTTTTGATGACGTCCCTGGGAATGACGATCCGGGCCACCCGGGAGAAGATGTGATAGAGGGTCAGGGCAAGTTTGCCCACGGCCTTTTTCCGGATCTCCTCTCTGGAAACGATGAGTTCCGGGGCCACGGGCAGCCCCAGTGAGAGCTGCCCCTTGTAAATTTTGCTGTAGGTATCATATCCCAGATTGATAATCTGGGTAGGAATTTCGTTTACTGCCAGCCGGACGGCGGACTGCCTCAATCGGCCAAGGGATGTCACAAATGTCATTGTCGCCACGTGGTACCAGGGATTTCCATGACAATGAAAATGTCCCGGACATAAAAGTTAACTATCGCCCCGCACTGCTACAGGGCTAACTTGCCGCCTTGCCCCGCTGGATTTCGGCCTGGGAACGCACCCAGGCAATTTCCTCGCGGCCCAACGGCCCTTCAACACCGGAAATGGCTGACAGCTTCATACCATGCTTGATGCCCAGCTTGTAAATTTCCTTGACCTTGTCCCATTGGGTTTGACTCCCTTTGGTAAAGGCCTCGAACCGGCCTTCAAGGGTCAGGATAATGGTTTCCGCAAGGCCGGCATAGGCCACACCGTGGGGCAGGCCGATATCCTTCATCTCAATGGCCTCACCCGGCAGTTCAATCTCGCCGCCGGTGATCACCAGCACGTCCTGGCGCTTGGCCACGTCATCCCGGTTAAAGACCATGGGCCGGGTGATGTCCGTCACCACACAGCCGGGTTTGAACCGCATGATATCGATGCTGTCCTTGGCACCGGCACTGGCAATGACCACCACATCCATGTCATCCAGGTACCGGTCCACCCGCGTGGAGACCGACAGCTTGACATCCGGCCGTTCTTCTTTGAGTTCATCCTGCAATGTCAGCAGCTTGGCCATGTTCCGACTAACAATATATACTTCTTCAAAGGCAGTTGCAAGCAGTCTGGAACATATGGCGCCCACATCGCCTGTGGCACCGATGACCATGGCTTTGGCCCTCAGGGTCTTGCCGTCTTTTAACGTGACCAGCCCCATCTGCCGGACCGCTTCCGCCGTGGCCCACAATGCGGTGGATGCGGTATAGGAATTGCCCGTGGTAATGGGAAGAGGGGCGCTTTTTCCGGTTTCCAGATCCGGTCCCAAAATGCCTTTGGGCATCATGGACACCCCCATGACCTGGGCCCCCAGCCGCTTGGCCATCTCTGCAGCCTTCAGGACTTTTTTCCGTGTGAATTCAGGGGGATGTTTCTGCATCTCGTCACTGGTCTCGCCGATGCTGATCAGCCAGCCCTCGGCTTCAACCCCGGTGGAGGATTTCACCCCCCGCACCTTGGAGTAAACAAAAGGCGGCGTATAGGCCATGGCCTTTTCAATGGCCAGGATACTTTTGGGAGATACCGATGTGACCATCTCCACGGCCCGCAGCTTTTTAAGCTGGTTCCGGAACAGGGGGTGGATCAGATAGGCAAACCGGTTCACCCGCTTATCCTGCTCAAAGGGATAGATGATCCTGGGATCAAGCCGTTGTTCGCTGATGATTTCCAAAAGGTCGTCCTTGAGACCGTCTCCCTTGGAGACATCCATGGCCCCTACCATGAGCGCTTCGGCCACCACGTCTTCTACAACCTCTGGGATGAGTTTAGGGGTGGTGTCGATGATGGTTTCCACACCCAGCTGGGCCAGAAGGTCCACCCGGTCTTCATAGGCCGTTGCCGTAATAACGGTTTTTCCGGCCAGTTCCTCTTCCATGCACAGGTCCAGGTACTCATAAAATCCCAGGTGGGGAATGACCAGGATATTGGCCTTTTTCACGGCATGGCGCAGCAGGTAGCGGTTGGCCGCCCGGGCCGGTTTTTTCATGGGAAAAATTTTGCCCACCGGCAGCATTTTCAGCAGTTTTTTCGGCCGGCCCGCATAAAATTCGAGTTCCTTGAGGGAGCCCAGCACCGCCGGCACCTGGCTTTCCACCACCGGGTCGGCAAACATCATATTATCCGTATATTCTGCCATTACCCGGGCCAGGGTGGCATTGGCCACACCGGACATAAACAGCACATTGGCATTGGTGAAATAGTTGTCCTGCGAAAACTGGATATTTCGGATACTCCAGGCCTGGCTGACCTGGTGCAGGGTTTCACCGGTGGTGACAACGGTATGCAGACGGTCGCACAGTGCCAGAAGTTCCCGGGTTTTCTTGTGTAAAACCCCTCTGGAGCCCAGGGCGGACGGATACTCGATCCCGCTGATGCACAGGACGTCCGCCCGCTTATTCCACTTGAGCAGCAGGTCTTCGGCCTTGGTCATGTCCTCGTCGGTGCCGAACCTTTGGATGGAAAACATCTGTCCGCTGAACTCAGCTGTCAGGTCATAATCCTCGCTCACCGGTCCCAGACTGATATTGACGATTTTCTTCATTGTTTACCCACTCCCTTAAGCTGTCTCAACGTCTGTTTCAATCTGCGCTTCCACGGTGCCGTCCGCGGCATTGGCTCCGGCCCTGGCCGCCAGGGCCAGTTCCCGGACCTTCCGAATCTCTTCATCGCTGAAGACACCGTTGACACCGGATATCGCAGCCAGTTTCATACCGTGCTTGAGACCCATTTTATAAATATCACGGACCTTTTCCCACTCAATGTCCCGGCCGATGGTAAAGACTTCATAGCGCCCCTCCAGGGCCAGTACAATGGTTTCCGCCAGGCAGGCGTACACCACTTTCTTGGGCAGGCCGATATTTTTCATTTCCGGGTTGCCGGGCAATTCGATCTCGCCGGATTCGATCACCAGGACGTCCGGCCGCTTGGCCACATCCTCCGGGGACAGGTCCAGGGGCCTTGCCACATCGGTGATCACACAGCCCGGCTTTACCTTGGTGATATCCAGCACCTTTTTGCCCGCCCCGGACGTGGCGGTAACGATCACATCCATATCCGGCAGATACCGGTCCGGTTTTGTGGTGATTTTCAGCTTAACCCCCGGGGTTTCCTCCAGGATGGCCTGTTGCAGGGCCAAAAGTTTGGCCGTGTTGCGGCCGGCGAGAATCACCTCGTCAAAGGCTTTGGCCAGCAGGCGGCAGCAGACGGAGCCGATGGCCCCCGATGCCCCCAGCACCATGGTTTTACCGGCGATTTTTTTGCCGCTCTCAATCTCTATCAACCCCATGCGGCGTACCGCATCCGCAGCCGCCCAGAGTGCACCGGAAGCCGAATAGGAGTTACCTGTGGTAATGGGGATATCCGCCTTTTTGGCCACGGTGAGCCCGGCATCCCCCACCACTTTGGTGAAGGCCCCAAGCCCCATGATCTGTGCCCCCATGCGCTTGGCCATTCTCGCTGCCTGGAGCAATCGTTTATAGGTGAATTCGGGCGTGTGGGACAGCATCTGCTTGGGTGTCCCCCCCACTGTAATGAGCCAGCCTTCGGCCTCTGCCCCTGTGGGGGATTTAATTCCGGTTACCTTTGAATACACCCAGGGCGGAGCATAGGCCACCACCTTTTCCACAGCGTCCAGAAACACCGGCGGCGCAAAGCCGCTGACGAAATCCACCGCCTTGTCTTTCTTTAAAAATTCCTTGGACAGGGGATGGATCACAAAGGCAAACCTGTGGACACGTTTTTCTTTTCCGGAGGGGTAAACGATCCTGGGATCCATCCGTTGCATGCTGATAATCTCCAGGATGTCGTCCGGATGAACCATGTCGGATTTTTTCTCCAGGGCCGCCAGGATAAGTGCTTCGATCACGTTGGGAGAGACCACCCGCTGAAGGATTTTCGGTGTGGTATCGATGATAACGTCCACCCCGCGGGCCTTGAGAAATTCCACCCGGTCGTCATACACCGTGGACGAAATAATGATTTTGCCGCCGAGTTCTTCAATGGAGGTATCCTCGAGAAGACGGTAAAATCCCTGGTTGGGCACCACGATAATATTGGCCTTCTGCATGGCCTTTTTCAGAATGTACTGGTTCCACTTTTTCAGGGGTACCACAGAGGAGGTCAGCCGTTTGCCGGGCAGCCAGTCAAGAATTTCATGGGCCCCTTTGGCATATCTTTCAAACCCCTTGAGGGAATGGACCAGCTTTGAGATATCATTTTCGATCAGGGGATCGGCAAAGGTCAAATTGTCCGTGTATTCTGCCATGACCTTTGCCATGTTGTAATTGTTCAGTCCGGAGAGAAACAGCACTTTCTGGTTCTTGAAATAATCCTTGAACTTGTGCTCCACAAACCTTAGGGACCATTCATAGGCCACATCCCTCAAGGCGGCACCGGTGGTGACAGGCGTCTGGATTTTCCGTCCCAGGCGCTTGATCTTATCGTCATGGCGCCGGGTCAGATACCCGGATGAAATGGCCGGTGGAAACTTGACCTGCCCCACGCCGATGGCATCTGCGTTTTTGTCGCTTTCCAGCAGAAGCTGGGCAGCCTTGTCACGGCTGCCGTCCGTTCCGATTCTCTTGACCATGAACTGCTGACCTAAGAATTCGGTTTCAAATTCATAGTCGTATTTGCTGGGACCGAGACTGATACTGATTACCTGTTTCACATTTTCCTCCGATTACCCTTTCCGTACCTTTATCCAATCCGTACCGTTATCCTGAATCGCGCTGGCCGGACAGAGGCGAATCATTTCCGCCACCAGCTCCAATTCCCCGTCATTTTCCGGCTGCCTGGCCACGTATTCATACCCGTCGTCGTGATTGGTGGAAAATATGGCCGGGACAGCCGCGGCGCACAGGGAACAATTGATGCAGTTATCATCCACAAAAAAACGTCCCTTGCAATTATCCGGCAGCTTTTGGGCCATGGTTCCTGAAGCCTTCTTAATCCGACAAATCCCGCATGATCTGCCGGACATCCCGAAGCAGGCTGTCTTCCTCCTGGAAGTGCATATGTGCCCGGCAGTAGGGCGTGCCGTCAACGGCATGGTTCCTACAGGGCTTGCCCGCCTTGGTATAGGCCTCACACATGGCGGGTTCTGCCGCGCCCTTGCCGTTGCCTTTTTCTTTTGTTTTCTTATCCCCCTCGCCGGCCAGGGCTTTTTGAGAAACCTCCTGCGTCTTTGCCTTTTTCTTTGCCTCAAATCCGTCGTGCAGCACCAGGGGGCCTTCGTTGATTTTACCGGACTGAACAATATCGATCAGATAGTTGAACTCATCCTCAAACCCTTCAAGGAAGGTTTCCGGATCAGGCATCAATCCCTTGTCAGAGGCAATGCCGATGGTCACGGAGTTGTTGTAGCTAAAGATGCTGATACCAAGTCCCACAACCCCGGATCTGGGCACCCAGAACATGATGTTGGAAATTTCCTTGCCGGCAAAATACAGGGGTTTTCTGGGTCCCGGTACATTTGTCATCACGGCCGAGGCCTTGTTGCCGAAAAACTGAGCAGCCTGCTTAGCCACGGTGGACGGGAATACCCCGATGGCCGAGAGCAGCCCGAAGTTCACCCAAGGATCGGCCGAGGTTTTGAGTTTATTCATCCGCCGCTGCACCTCTTTGAGCCGCAGTATGGGATCTTCCAGGTAAACCGGCAGTTTTAAAAAGACCAGGGAGAACTTGTTGCCCAGTTCAAACTCGGTACCCGGTTTTCTGATATTCACCGGCACGGCCACCTTCAGGTCCAGCTCGTTGATCGGGGTATTCTTTGTTTTCAGGTAACGCCGCATGGAACCGGTCACCGTTGCGATGAGCACATCGTTCAGTGTGGCGGAACTGATGGCCTTGCCCAGTTTCTTGACCCTGTCCAGGGGTATGGGCTCCGTCCAGGTGACCTGTTTGGCCACTTTCAGCTTTCCTTTGAACGCGGTGTCAGGATCGGTGCTCATGGCTGTATGCCGCGACAAAACACCTGCGACATCGGAAGGAATACCTGCAACGGTCTTTAACATACACGTCACGGATTTGGGATTTCGTGCCGCCTTTTCCACCTCCCGGATAATCTTCCGGCTGATTTCCTGGCCTTTTTTCACCTGTTTTCGCGTGGTGGATATCATGGAATTAAAAGACACCTCCGGAAGCCTTCGGCGCTGACGGTGCTGGGGTTCAACCGCCTTGGGCCAGGGCGCATCCGCTTCCATATCTGCCGTGGAATGGAGCACGTGCATCAGGGCGATGCCATCGGCGATACAATGGTGAAGCCTGAAAAACAGGGCGCATCCGTCCCCGTAGTTTTCGATCAGGTGGATATCCCACAGGGGTTTATTCCGGTCAAGTGCCGTGGTCATCAGGTCGGAGACCATGGCGGAAAGTGCGTTTTTATCCCCCGGTGCCGGCAAGGCCACCCGGTGAAGGTGGGATGCCAGGTCATAGTGCTTGTCGTCCACCCATTTGGGCAGTCCAAGCCCCGTCAGGGGGCGCACCACCTTCTGACGAAACCTGGGGAAACTGGCAAGACGGGCCTCCACTGTCGCATACAGACGATTATAATCCAGCGGCTCCTTAAACTCCCAAAACCCGGTAATCACCATCAGATTTACCGGGGAATCCATTGACAACCAGAAATTATCCGCCTGTGTCATCGTCTCAGACATATGCCACCTCCGGGAAAAGTATTAATAGTAAACGCAACCCTTTTGAATCTATTTCCACAATTTGAGCCCCAAAATATGCGTTTCGAAATTATGAACAAATTATAACGAACAGCTCCCTTCATACCGTCTCTTCGAAGAAAAAGTCAACACTTTGTTTTATGATTGCTAATTTTTTTGAACACCCCCCCGCAGCCATCACAACCCATTTATTTTTAGGCATATTAGATCAGCTGACCTATAAAAAAAATAAAAAAATTATCAAAAAAAACTTGACACATATAACGCAATGCATCATATTTGCGTCATGACACACTGCGTTAAATCAGCGCATAAAATATGCCATCGGTATTTACGATAACCAGGAGGACAAAAATGACTGCAACGAAAAAAGACGACAAAGCTTCAAGATTCTACGTGACGAAAACCATCAGCGACGCCAGGGCCAAGCTTGAAGACAAGGTCAACACCGCCAACGAAAAGTACATTGAAACGCCGGTAAAGAAAAGCCGCGAATTCATCTCGGAGCTGAAAGCCGACCCTGTAAAAACCATTGAGGATCTCATTGACGACGGCAGAGAAGCCATTGAGCGGGAAGCCAACGCCCGGATGGACAGCCTCAAGGAAAAGGTTGAAACCAGAAAGACCAAAATGCGTGAGCGGCTGGACAAGATCAACCAGGAAACCCGAAAGGTATACGAAGGCATTGAAAAAGATGCCCGCCTTGTTGTGGACGATATGATTGATGCCGGTAAAAAGCAGCTGGACCGCATTCCGGGTAAAAAGAAAGTTGAAAAAAGGCTTTCTGCCACCCTGAGCGCCATCCCCTCTAAGCTGAACCTGCCGTCCAAGGAAGAAATCGAAGGCCTTGTGGCCGGGATTAACGGTGTCAGCAAAAAAGTTGACGATCTGAACCGGGATTTTTCATAAGCTTAATATATAAAAAGGAGGCACCATGCTGAAAATTAAAAAATATGCCAACGGCAGGTTCTTCAACACTGAAGAAAAAAAATACATCAAACCTGAAGAAATGGCCGAACTGGTCAAGAAGGGCACAGAGATGAAAGTGACCCTGACCAAAACCGGAAAAGACATTACGGAAAAGGTCAAAGCCCAGTTCTCCGAAGAAAAAGCCGCCAAAACCAGCAAAAAGACCAAGGCCAAAGCCAAGAAAAAAACTGAGCTTCCGTTCATTAAAACCGATAAACTGGTAAAATGGATCGGTGATACCATTGACCAGAAAATTGAAAAGCTCATGGATGTTATCAAGCTGCCGTCCCGTGACCAGGTGACCCAGCTCGATCAGAGCATCAAAGAGCTGAACAAGAAGATTGACGAACTGAAAAAAGCCCAGGAAAAAGCGGCCAAGGAAACCAAGCCCGCTCCTAAAAAATCCGGCACCCCCAGCACAGCGGCAGCAGCGGCTGAGGCTGCAGCCAAGAGCCCTGCACCCAAGGCCTGAGTCCCCCGAACATTTGCGACCTTGACAAAACCTGCCGGACCATGACTTTATAGTCCGGCAGGTTGACGCAGCCCGCCAAAAGCCTAAAAACCCACGGCCGGCAGGTTTACGCAGGACGGATTTGTTTTGGAGGAGGTAAGATGCACCGGATAAAAAAGTACGCCAACAGGAAACTATACGACACAACGGATAAGAAGTACGTCTCCAGGAAACGGCTCTCGGAGCTGATCCGCAAAGGCGAGGATATCGTCATCATCGACAATGAAACCGGCGAAGATCTGACCGCCTCCATTGTGTCCGGACTCATCGCCGCCAACAGCGGCAAATCAGGCGGCAAAGTTTCCTCCGGCATACTGATTCAGCTTTTCAGAAAGGGCGGAAATGCCGTCACAGATTACGCCAAGCGCTACGTCTCGCTCTGGCAGAAATCTCTTACCCTGGCCGAAGATGAAATTGACACCATGGTGAAAACCCTGGTGCGGAACAAGGAGCTGACACGGGCGGAGGGAAACCGGCTCAAAAAGGAAATCCTGGGGTTTACCGCCTCCGTGAAAGACTGGATTTCGGACATCATCGATGCCAGACTCAAGGAGGTCATCTCTGCGGCCAACCTGGCCTCGAAAGACAATTTTGACGACCTTCACGCCCGCGTCCAGACCCTGGAAGAAAAGCTGGCCTACTACGAACAACTGCATTCAGAAGAACAAAACACCACGAAGGTGGCGCCCAAAGAAGATGGTGCCACTGAAACGCCCACAGAGAAACCATAGCGCACAATGAAATAAAGCAACCTAAAAAAACACATACACCGCCAGCCAACCCAACACTTATAATATAAGGATAAGACCCATGCTCCCGGATTATTTTGAGTTTTCCCTTCCCACAAAACTGGTATACGGCATCGGCATCCTGGACTCCATCCAGGGTGAGGTGGCCGGATTCGGTAAACGCAACGCATTATTGGTCACCGATGAAATCCTTTTAAAAACCGGGTTGGTGGATAAGGTGAAAGAAGGCCTTCAAAAAACGGACATCCGGGTTGCAGCCGTATTCGACAAGGTCCCCCCCAACTCGGATATCGCAGCGGTAACAGCCTGTGCCAAAGCAGGAAAGGCGGCCAAGTGCGACATGGTGATCGCCGTGGGCGGGGGCAGCGTAATCGATACGGCCAAAGTGTCCAACCTGATGATGGTCAAGGGCGGAAAACTTTCAGACCATATGGGCGCCTACCTCCTGGATAAATCAGAGGCGCTTTTGCCCTTCATCGTCATCCCCACAACGGCGGGCACCGGTTCCGAAGTCACCAAAGTGGCCGTCATCGCAGATCCGGACAACGACGTTAAACTGCCCTTTGCCGAAGATCAGTTCCTGCCCCAGCTGGCCATCCTTGATCCCTGGATGACCGTTTCCATGCCCCCGAAGCTTACGGCCTATACCGGCATGGATGCCCTGGTGCATGCCGTAGAAGCCTATGTGGACAAAGAGTGGTCCCCGGCATCCGACGCCCTGGCCCTCCACGCCATAAAACTGATCACAGAAAACATCCTGATCGCCGCCCACAGCCCGGAGAACCTTGAAGCCAGAGGGGCCATGCAGGTGGGCTCATTCCTTGCCGGAGTCGCCTTTTCCCACTCCATGGTGGGGATGGTCCACGGCATCTCCCATGCCCTGGGCGGGGTTTACCATATTCCCCACGGACTGGCCAACACCCTCATCCTGCCGGAAGTCATGGCATACAACCTGGATGCCCGGGTGGACAGGTACGCCGATGTTGCCCTGGCCATGGGGGTATCCTTTCCCACCATCGTCAGCGACAGTCAGAGTGTCATCAAAACAGGCGCCCTGGACCTGGTGTCCAAGGCTGTCAGGAAAACAAGCCTGACCACGTTCAAACGCATCGTGGATGAAAAATCCCATAAGGTACGGGATTTTGCCGTCCAAAAATTGTCTAATTTCGGCTTTGTGGACGGATGGATCCGCCGCCAGGCCGCCCTTGCCGGCATCGAAAAGGTACGTCTGCTCAACCGCCAGCTCGCCTTTCTCACCGCCATGCCCCTGAATCTGAAAGATGCCGGCATTGACGATGAACTGGACCGCCTGGACCAGGTGGCCCAAACCGCCATGGAAGACGGTTCCATGCTGTATAACCCGGTGGAACCGGACCCGGAAGCCGTGATGGACATCGTGGAACGGGTTTATTTTTCAACAGAAATTCCTTTGGAAGTCACCCCGGAGGATCTGAAACCCTCTGGCACCGCCACCTCCAAAACCGACGGCCCGTCCAACGTCTTCAAGGACAGCGAGATGCTCTGCGACGTGCTGACACAGTTTTACGAAAAACTGAACAACACCCCCGGAATCGGGCCGAACCTGGCCCGGACCAACCTCTGCGTCCAGTTCAGATACAAAAACCCGGATGCCGTCATCACCATCGACGCCACCGGTGACGACACCCGCATTATTGCAGGAGACTTTGACGGCACACCCGAGGTGACCATGTCCATGAATGCGGACTTTGCCCACAAGTTCTGGCACGGCAAAGCCAACCTGGTGACGGCCTTGACCCGCCGCCAGGTCAAGGCCAAGGGCAACGTACCCAAAACGCTGAAGCTGCTACCCATCCTCAAGCCGGCCTACGACCTGTATCCGGCATTTTTAAGAGAAAAAGGACTGGACGACCTTATCATGTAATGACGCAAAACGGCCCCGTAACGCCATAAGGGGCCATAACATATTAACTTATACCCCGCAGACAATCAGGAACCTTCACCACCAACCCTCTTGGTACGTCCGCGGCACGCAACACAGGGGCAAAAGAATTATGACATCCGAAAAACCTTTATTTTTTACCGACCCGGACGATCTGGCAGAATTCGTAATTGATAAAATGGGGCTGGATATCAACGTTGGCATGGTCCTGGGCCTGGGAAAGCCCAATCACATCGCCAACGCCCTGTTCAACAAAGCCATGGAAAATCCGGCCATCAATTTGCAGATCCTTACCGCCATCTCTTTGGAACCGCCCTCCTGGTCCAGCGAACTGGAACGACGTTTCATGCAGCCCTTAGTGGAGCGCATCTGGGAAGGGTATGTGGACCTGGACTACATTAAAGCGGTCCGGAAACGGGCCCTTCCGCCCAACATTAAGGTCAGCGAATTCTTTTACAAGGCCGGGGGCTTTCTCAACGACGTCCACATGCAGCAAAACTACATCTCCACCAACTATACCCATGCCAGCAGAGACCTTAAGGCCAACGGCATGAACGTGGTGGCCCAGCTCCTTTCCAAACAGGACATCAACGGCAAAACCATGTACTCCGCCTCCTGCAACTCAGACACCAGCCTGGACGCCTTCAAGCAGATGAAGGAATACCAGCGCCAGGGCAAGCGGGCCCTGAATATCGGGCAGATAAACGCCAATCTCCCCTTCATGTACGGGGACGCCGTGGTCCCGCCGGACACCTTTGACGCCATCCTGGAAGGCCCGGAATATCATTTCGGCCTGTTCGGCGCCCCCCGGGAATCCGTCAACACCACGGATTATACCATCGGCCTGCACGCCTCCAGCCTGATTCAGGACGGCGGCACCCTCCAGATCGGCATTGGCTCCCTCGGGGATGCCATTGCCTACGGCCTCAAGATGCGGCATACCCAAAACGACCTGTACAACCAGGCCCTCAAAGATTTCGGTGTGACGGATAATTTCGGAGATGTGGTCCGGTCGGTGGGCGGCACCGCCCCATTTGAAGAAGGCCTGTATGCCTGCACGGAGATGCTCGTGGACGGATTTCTCCACCTGTACGACGCCGGTATCATGAAGCGAAAGGTTTACGACAGCATCCCCCTGCAACGCCTGCTCAACGAGGGCAGAATCCGGGTCAACCAGAAGGTGACGCCCGAACTCCTGGACCTTCTTCTGGACAACCATGCCATCCATCCCACCCTGACCCGCAAGGATTTTGACTTCCTGCAGGAATTCGGCATTTTTAAACAGGAACTTGCCTGGAACAACGGGCAAATCGAAATCAACGGAGAAAGCGTGACCCCGGACCTCAGGGACGTGGCTGTACGGGAGCGCATCAACGACACCTGCCTGGGCGACAGGCTGGTTGACGGCTACTGGGCCCATGCCGGCTTTTTCCTGGGTCCCAGGGACTTTTACAACGCCCTCAACGCCATGCCGGATGCAGAACGGGCCGGTATCAATATGACGTCCGTGCTTCATACCAACCAGCTATACGGCAACAACCCATACGCCAGCGAAGAGCTCAAACTCCTCCAGCGGGGCAAGGCCAGATTCATCAACGCAGGTCTCATGGTCATGCTCTCCGGTGCCGTGGTATCAGATGGTTTGGAAGACATGCGGGTGGTCTCCGGGGTCGGCGGACAGTACAACTTCGTCTCCCAGGCCCACGCCATTGAAGACGCCCGGGGCGCCATCATGATCCGCAGCACCCGGACCAAGGGCAGCGAGACCAGTTCCAACGTGGTTTTTAATTACGGCCATACCACCATCCCACGGCATCTGCGGGACATCATCATTACGGAATACGGCATCGCCGATCTCATGGGAAAAAGTGACAACCAGGTCATCAAAGCCCTCCTGAACGTCACCGATTCAAGATTCCAGGACGGCCTTTTGCAAAAAGCCAAAGCAGTAAAAAAGGTGGAAGCCTCCTACCAGATCCCGGACCGCTTCAGGAACAATACCCCCCAGCGCCTGGAGGACACCATGGAAAAATTCAAGGCAAAAGACCTCTTCCCGGTCTTCCCCTTCGGCACTGCCTTCACAGAAGAAGAAATCGTGATCGGCAAATCCCTGCGCATGTTCAAGGAAAAAATGGCGGACAGCAAACTCGCCGTCGTCCCGGGTCTTCTGGGCCAGATGGTATCAGCCCCTCCCGCAGCAGCCCGGCCATACCTGGAGCGCATGAAGCTGGACAACCCGTCCGACCGGAAGGAAAAACTCATGCAGAAAATCGTTCTTACGGCCCTGAAACAGGCCGGAGAAATTTAAATAAAATGCCTGACGGCTTAAAACACTTCGTCAAATTTATGGGGCAGTTCCCCCAAAAAAACAAGGGCCGTTTTCCGGGATTTCCCCCGGATAACGGCCCTTGTTCTAATTACGGCTAAACGTTAGCCAACACGGAACTCATCCCGAAATGCGGATGAGAGATCCTGCCTTTTTCTGTTTTTTGCCTCTTTTTCGCCTTTCAACGGGATCAGATAATCACTTGAACTGCCGAAAGGCGTGCCGATCCAGGATTGATTCCCGAAACTCAGCAGGGTACATAACCCCTTGCTTCCGGACATTTTACGAAAAATAGTCATAACTCATACTTCTCCTTCATTAAAATACAACAACATGCCGTTAAACCGCATACCCGGCACCACCATTCCATAGGGAATGACACCTCAAGAATAATGACGCCTTGCGTCAGAGTCAAATGATTTTTCGGTTAAGACACAAATAAATATGATTCATAAATTCAAATAGTTTAAAAAATTCAACGCAGATTAAGAAAATCTCAAGAATGTATTTTCCCCATCAACATAAGCGACATCTTGTTCCGGCAATCACCTTATTATGCAATTAAGCTTACAAGGAAACACTATGAAAACGATAGTAGCAGTTGATTTCTTTGATGGCGCAGTGCCCGGGCGGACTGCCAAGGCACTGTGTCAGGAGTTTATCGCATGAGCACTGTTTTATTGAGTAGAATCTCCAGCTACTTTTATGAATCTTTTCGCTTCAGCAATGGCAGCCTGTTTTATAGTTCCCATGTCTTCTGTATCTTCGATATCCAAACGTACTTCAATCAATGCAACCAAACCAGGTTTGCTGTGATCGATAATCTTAACATCTGCCACATTCCCATCAATGCCTATGAATCGGGTTTCCACTTTGTTTCCTCCTTAAATTTTAGTTTTACCTCCTCTTGGCCTGGACGGCTTATCAACAAAAATAAAGCAGCCACCTCGAATGCCAAGCATAAGTATTTGAAATAATTTCATATATTTCATATGAAGCTTGTATTTACATGCACGAAATATAATTCCAATTATAAACAACTTAACAGGGCATTAAGTAGACTCAGCTTGTTAGAGGCAGCTTTGTGATAGTTCGGTAAACTGATTATGAGAAATTTCTATGAAATTGGAGGTGCTCTCACCGACGCTGCTTTCAGGCATAAGTACAACTTTAGCACGATAGAAGC